>NZ_PGVC01000018.1:0-89384 GCF_002860225.1 Bacillus sp. V33-4 | reverse complement strand
TGATTTTTATTCCATTTTTTCATCCTTGACTTTTTCATAGATTTTTTGTGCAACGCTAGTGTAGTTTTCTCTATTGATAAAATACATGATAAATCCCCTCCCCTTATCTAAAAACTATTCTACTCTTTTTATAAAAAACCTTTATTGAAGTTTTAAAACTCAACGCAACCTTGCAATTAGATATGCGGAAATGCATAGATTTTTTGTCATGGTACTGATTTTTCAAAATAGATTGACCCATACATAAATAAAATGTATGTTTATTTTATTAACAGAAAAGTCGAAATTATGAGTATTTATTTGTTTATTCTAACCTAAATTGTTCGTTCATAGAATCATCTTTATTTTTTGGCACAAATATTGCATCTTTTCAAGGGAGAACAAATTCATCTTATAGGAGTGGTTTGTAATGACAAAAAAAGAGATTTTAGTTGCATACGGTGTAGATGTTGATGCAGTAGCTGGATGGCTTGGTTCTTATGGAGGGGAAGATTCACCGGATGATATCTCTCGCGGTCTATTTGCTGGGGAAGTGGGCTCTCCCCGTTTACTTGATTTATTTGAAAAGCATAATTTAAAAACAACCTGGTTTATTCCTGGACACTCTATCGAAACATTTCCAGAGCAGATGAAGGATGTTCATCTCCGCGGGCATGAAATCGGTATTCATGGTTATTCTCATGAAAATCCAATTGCAATGACACGCCAGCAAGAAGAGGCTGTTCTCTTAAAATCTATTAAATTGGTTGAAGATTTAACAGGCAAGAAGCCAACCGGGTATGTTGCACCATGGTGGGAGTTTTCTAATGTAACCAATGAACTTCTCCATAAGCACGGCATAAAATACGATCATAGCTTAATGCACAACGATTTTACCCCTTACTATGTACGGGTTGGCGATAGCTGGACAAAAATTGATTATCGAAAACAGGCAGAAGAGTGGATGAAGCCTTTACAAAGAGGTAAAGAAACCAGCTTAATCGAAATACCTGCAAACTGGTATTTAGACGATCTTCCGCCTATGATGTTTATAAAAAAATCGCCTAACAGCCATGGTTTCGTTAATCCGAGGGATATTGAGCAAATGTGGAAGGATCAGTTTGACTGGGTATATGAAAACATGGACTATGCTATATTCACAATGACCATTCACCCGGATGTCAGCGGCCGTCCGCAAGTGTTAAAAATGCATGATAGATTAATTGAATATATTAACACTCATGAAAATATAAAATGGGCGACATTTGACCAAATTGCTGATGACTTTGCAAAGCGTAATCCATTCAAAGGTGAATTCGAAGAAGTCGCTGTATCGAAGGCCACTGAATAACGGCCATTATCAACGAGTTGTTCTTTTGCATCGTTCTATAAGATAGGAGGAACAGATTTGTGTGTGTTCTTTGCGGAGAGTTTGTGATGCAGGTACATTGGACTGACCAAACGTCAGAAGTATCAAGTGAGATTATTGTTGGTGAGCTGCAACGAGAAAGACAGAGGACTCGTCTTCACCGAACCCGTCTTTGTAATGAAATTCTGCAATTCTACCGCCTAAAATTGGAAGAATGGAACGGCAGTAAATTTATCTTAAGTGATCCTAAGGGCAGTCAAGAAATTGTCCATGATCTTGGAACGCTCTGGCATACTGCTGAAAAATTGCTTGGATATCCAATCGACCCATTGGATCCATACTTGCTCCAACAGCTTCACGAAGAAAAGAGTCGCAATTAAAGGAATGAACATAAATGAGCCAAGCATTCATAATTCCTATTACAGTTGTGACTGGCTGCTTAGGAAGCGGGAAGACGACCTTATTAAGAAAATTATTAACGGAGCCTGAACTTCAACATGCGGCTGTTATTGTAAATGAATTTGGCAAGGTTGGACTTGATCACCATTTGCTAAGGAAAACCGATGAAAAAACAGTTTTACTTAAAGGTGGATGCATCTGCTGCAACAACAGGGAAGATTTAGAAAACGAATTAAAATCACTATTATGCACGGATGAAAATAACCAGACAAGTATTAACCGAGTCATTATTGAAACAACTGGCATGGCCGATCCGGTTCCGATTCTTTTTACGGTCTTAACCAACCCTCTTCTACAGCACCATTTTTATATTGATTGTGTAATTGCTACTGTAGATGCGAAGAATGGATTATTGCACATTAAAAATAATCCTGAGTTAGTGAAGCAAGTGACCGTTGCTGATAGAATTGCTTTAACAAAAACCGATATTGCTTCTCCTTCGGAAGTCATGGAACTGGTTAGTCAATTGAGGAAAATAAACCCTTCCATTGAGATTATTGAAGCGGTTCATGGAAATGCTGATATCGCAATCGTTACAGGAAATTTCAAAAAGGGGTACATAACTCCTTCATTAAAAACCGAATACAGGGAAAATAAAAGCCATTATTCTTCAAACATCAAGTCGATATCTTTTACTTTTAAGAGACCGCTTGATTGGACCGCATTCGGGTTATGGCTGAGTGCATTACTCCATGCAAATGGCGAAAAAATTATGCGGGTAAAAGGACTCTTGGATGTGGGCGAGAAAGGCCCCATTGTTTTAAATGGTGTTCAGCATATCATCCACCCTCCCGACCACCTTCATGAATGGCCTGAAGAAAGCAACCAGTCCCATTTAATTTTTATTCTTAAAGATATCGATCCAAATGCTATTTTTGAGTCGCTAAAGACATTTCAGTATTTCCTTAATTCTGATTTTGAATTATTGGAATTAAACACAGCGTTATAAAAATTATGGTCATTTTATACTTCCCAACTTAGGGAATCACCTTGGTTAAGAAAGAAATATATAAAAATCACTTGAACTAAATGTTAAGCAACCTAAGTTCGTAATACTACCCGAACATAGGTTGCTAATTTGCGATAATTATTTATTGTGGGATTCTCATGCTCCCTACAGTCTATTCGTAAATTTGCTGTATAGCTAAACATGGTATTCCTATGTATACGCTAGATAACTTTTTCCTGCTGCGTCTGCTTTTGTACTTGTTTGTGGACTTTCAGTTCCTTAAACCTGCCTGCTAATATAACACCAGCAATAATTAAGAATTCGAAGCCATATTTAATGATCGCATTTGAAAAATAGTCATGTAAAAAAGGCTCATTAATAATCATCTTTGAAGCTGTCCATGCTAAAATGGCTGAACCAATCGTAATAATAATTGGAAAGCGATCAATCCACTTAAGCATAAGGGTGCTTCCCCACATCACAATAGGTACAGAAATTAATAAGCCGAGAATCACAAGGGCAATATTTCCGTGTGAAGCTCCTGCTACAGCCAGAACATTGTCTAGTCCCATTAAAGCATCGGCGATAATGACTGTACGAATGGCGGACCAGAAATTTTCTCCTGCTTTAACATCTGAGTGATCATTTTCCTCTGCCAGTAATTTATACGCTATTATCACCAATAAAAGCCCGCCGACCAGGTGCAAACCAGGAATCTTTAGTATCCAGACAACCGTTAGCGTCGCTACTATTCTAATAAGAATAGCTCCTACTGATCCCCACAAAATCACTTTCTTTTGCTGGCCTTTTGGCAGATTTCTAGCCGCCAGCCCTATTAGGATCGCATTGTCACCAGCCAACACTAAATCAATAACAATAATAGCTAACAGTGAACTTAAAAATTCCATCTCCATTTATGTGCCTCCCTTATTTTTTTCTTATTAACTTTATACAGTTTGCTGTTTATCTGCTTTGTGTTCCGCTTTTACTTTTTGCATGCGAGTAAAATAGGCTCCAAACAGGAGGATCCCGCCACTGACCAAAAAAATCGCCGAAACACCAGCCATTCTGCCCACCATCCCAAAGAAAAAAGGTGAAATAAACTGGGAGAAGCGGTTAAATGTCAAGCGGATTCCGAGCACCTCTCCCTGTCTTTCAAAGGGACTAATGTTCATCGCATAAACAAGACTCAGCGGCTGGCCCAGACCTAAACCGGCTCCAAGAAAAATGGCAATGATTCCAAAAATAATCGGCCATGAACTCAATTGAAAACACATAAAGGAAATACCACTGAGTACTAAAGTCGCAGTCAACACCTTTCCACGTCCAAACGATTGCACCAATCGGAACTGAACAATGCGAACTATAATCGATGCTGATGCTGTTAAAGACAAAATAATACCAATACCGCTAGCCGTCATCCCTGCCTCTGTTCCCAAGACTGGAAAGTAGGCTACAAATAAATCTTTGGAGTATAAAACTAATCCACTAATAACAAGGGCTTTACGTAAATTAGGATTTTTCAGCATTTTCCAGGAGGAAGATTTCTCTACTAATTTTCCTGCTGCCCCGCCACTTTTCCACGATTCCTTCGGGACTAACAGGCCGATAAGCAATGCCACCCCAATAAAGACTGCAGCTGTCATGAACGTAAAACGAAATCCATAGTGGTCATAGCCGAATCCGGTTACCAATGGACCAATTAACTCACCTATCGATGCGGTAAGACTGAACATTGCTATAAGTTTATCACGGTTTCCCGGCAAATTACCAACTGTTTTTTGTAAAGAAACCAGTGCACAGATTTGGCACAAACCCGTTAATAATTGAGAGAAAAATAGAGTCGCCATGTGAGGGATTAAAATAGGAATTATTATCGCAAGCAGCATTCCTGTGCTTCCTAAAAAACATAGTCGGCGGGCCCCGTATATATCCAGCCATTTTCCTGCCTTGACCGCCAAAAGCATTGGAAAAAAGGCATAAGAGGAAACTAAGAATCCAATGACAGCAACAGATGCTCCTTGCGAATCAGCAAATATCGATACAATCGGCCGGGTTCCCTGTATAGCTATTGAATACAATGTCTGCATGACTAAGAAATAAAAAAGAACCAAGAATACCTCTTCCTTTCACCTCATTTAAAAGGATAAAAGGTAAAGGGCTTCAACTCTTTTGGAGTTGAAGCTTTTTACCTCATTTTACAATGTGTATTCTTCAAAAGTAGAGTTAATAAAAAGGTCTTCAATTTCAAGTTGTTTATGGATCATGCCCTGTTCTAGAGAATAACGTACCGCTGTATCAATTGTTTTACGGTTCTTTTCAATGCCATATGGCCAGAAATCATTCCCCATCAGTTCTTTTGTTTTCTCCACTTCTGAAACCAGCCAAGGTAAAGTCGTTTTACTGGCTGCTGTCTGTGCAAGTCCCTCGTATACCAGGTTTTTTGCTTCTGTAAAGGACTTATATAAGTTGTATGCGACCCAAGGGTGTCTTTCCAAAATTTCGTCCTTAATGACGACCACATGCATAATTGGGAAAATTCCTGTCTTTTTGTAATACTCTTTTTCTACAGATACATAGTCAGGAAACAATCTTCTAACATTGGGTGAACCGTTAAGAAAGCATGATGGTGCCCTTGGAGCAATCAGTGCATCAATTTCCCCACTTTCAATCATTTCATTTAATGTTTGCTTTGCACCAATAGGTCTTATTTTGATTTCTTCAGGAAGTTTTATAGCTACTTTTTCGACTCTTCCAGGGGCTTCTTCTCCGCCGGTATACCAGTTCATTTCATAACTGTCGACCCCATATTCACTTTTTAAAATCCCCCGGATCCATAGGCAAGCAGTTAACTGATATTCGGGGATACCCACCCGTTTACCACGTAAATCCTCAGGCTTTTCGATACCTGAATTGGCATTGATGTAAATTCCTGAGTGACGGAAAAACCTAGAAACGAAGACAGGAATAGCAGTAAAATTATGGGTTCCGCGATCCTTCGCGATTAAATAAGATGATAACGACAATTCAGATACATCAAACTCCTGATGACGCATCATTCTCCAAAATGTCTCCTCCACAGGCATATTCAGCCAGTTTAAATTAATTCCTTTAGGCTGTATTGTTCCGTCGGACAACGGTCTAATCCGGTCATAATCCCAACAAGCGAAAGTAAGGTTTAGCTTCGACATACCATTACTCCTCCATAATATATAATTATTTGCTTACGGTTCTGTGAGACGGTTCTACTGCAACCTGATGAGATAAATAGACTTCCTGTCGCTTCTTTGCAGATTCTAAAACTGCCCGACACACTTCAAGATTAGCCTTTCCCCATCTTCCATCATGAGTCGGGGGATGGCCATGTGCAACAGCATCATAAAGTTCAGCAATCATTATATCCCGACCTGTTTCATGACTGAGTTGCACCTCGTATTTATTATCGTCACCATAAACAAACAACCCATTTGGGGATTGACGAATATCTCCTCTTTCACAGCTTACAACAGTTAAACCAAAAAACGGTTGAGTGGTTACTTCTTTCGAATAGTTTTTAGAATGGCTGCCACCGTAACCCTTTTGGCTTTTCATCGTTGTTTCTGCTTCACCGCTGCCCAATTGCCGGATTGTTTTTCGGGAGCTGCCATATCCTGATGGCTTGATTGAAGGACCTCCTTCACCAATTCCAAATGTTAGTTCAGTTGTATGAAAGTGATCGTAACCATTATAAATGGCGGTGGCCGCAGTTCCATCTTCAAATTCAAGGAAGGCAGCATGGGCGCCTTCTGTTGGACGCGTTTCATCCCAGCGTCCTGTTATGGCACGAACGCTCCGTAGCATTCCGCCTCCAATATAGCGAATAATATCAAACTGGTGGGAACCTTGCCGATAAGTTACACCCCCGCCTAAAGAGGTATCCAGTTCCTCGGGCGTTCGAGGCCGATACATCCAATCATTGAAATACCAATTATTAATGATCCGTACCCGTCCAAGTTTGCCTTCCTCAATGATTTCCCTTATCTTGCGGATTGGGGGCTCGAAACTAAATGAATGGCCAACAATCATATGCACTCCAGCTGATTCCACCTCTTGAATGAGCATATCTGCCTCTTCAACAGAGACCGCAAGTGGCTTTTCAACAATGATATGCTTTTTGTAGGAAGCAGCAATCTTTACATGTTCAACGTGAAGCTCAGTAGGGCTTGCAATGTAAACGGCATCCACATGCTCACTCCGGCACAGGTCATCTACACTTAAATAATAGTTAGCCTGAAAATCAGCTGCAAACTTCTCTAGCCGCTCTTTATTTCTTCCAGCAGCAGCCGTGACCTTTACATGCGGGTGTTTGGAAATGCTCGGCAAAAGAGCACTACCTGCATTGCCTAAGCCGATTATGCCAATTCCCAATTGATGCTTTCTGTTTATTAAGCTAGTCATCTGTTCACCCCTTCTTGATTTATTCTTGTTTTTGTTCCACTATGCGGAATCCGTTTCGTTTGTTGGATAAAAAAATATAACATTCACATTATTATAGTTTCAATATTGAAATTTATTAAAAACTTCTGAAAATAAAATAAGGATAATGAAAAATGCATCAGAAAAGCATGATCCCAATGCATTTTTGATGAATATTATCCTGCTGCTATCTCCATCATCGGATAACGGTTTTTGGCTTCGCTATCGCCCATGGCCTCAGAAATTTTATAGGCGGTATACATCACCAGTTGATGAAGCGGCCGCTCCTCGGAAAGCCGGTGAATGGGTCCTGCGGCGGTTATTCCACCTATTAAATTTCCTTCATGATTAAAGATAGGCGCAGCAACCGCAAATGATCCCTTCACCCTGTCATCCACAGAGGTTACATAACCCTGGGATTGAATTGTTGCCAATTCTTTTACCAAATTGTCCAAATCACCCTCGAATTGATTATTGGACATTGCTTCGCTGAGAATCCTGTGACGTTCCGATTCATCTAGATTGGCAAGCATAACTTTACCCGAAGCACCAATCCATAGTGCATTGCGCTGCCCAACTTTTACAATATTGCGTATTTGTTCCGAACTTTCTACCATTTCGATACAAACACGTTGGCCATCCTCAATAATATTTAGATCTATCGTCTCCGATATTTGATCGCAGAGATCCCTCATAAACGGCAAAGCTGTATCACGTAATGAAATGTTCCCGGCTATTACGGCTCCCAGATTGAACAGCTTAAACCCCAGACTGTACTTTTGTGTTAAATGATCCTGTTTGATATAGCCACATTTCGCCAATGTCGACAACAGGCGATAAACAGTACTCTTAGAAAGCTTCGTCTGGACTGCCAACTCTCCCAGAGTCTGTTGGGGCTTTTCCAAAGAAAAGCATTCCAAAATCATTAAGGCTCGTTCCACTGATTGCACTGTTTGCACTGATTCCCTCATCCCTATCCCCTACTTCGCAACCGTTATGTTTCACTTTATCAGGTTCAAATACAAAGTTTCTTTAATCTTATCATTTTTTCTGAACTTTTCAAATTCCACTATTCAGAGGATTTCGTCAGGCAATGCTATGCATCAATCCAATTCATTAAATGTTTCCAAGCTTACTTACGCTTGGCGAGCATTAATCAATGACGATCCGAATTTTCAAAGAAAGTAATGAATTTTGAAGCCTACAACAAAGACTACATAAATGAATAAAGTGACTGTGGAAGAGTATATGATGGACATTTTCCAGCTCTCTTTGGAAATCCATTTCAAATAGAGGAACATGGAAATTAAGATACCCCATATCATACTGGAAAAATAGATGAGTATCGTGAACAATAACATCCATCCTATAAAAAAATACCTCTTCTTCACATTCTCCTGGGTTTCGACTAATTTCTCCTCCCGAGCAGCACCACTTTCACTGAGTGCGGACGCTTCTCTTTCTATCTGGAGCATGAAAGTTCGCTTTATCGGTATACGCGGCAGTAACATAGTAACCAATTGTATTCCAGAAAAAAACAATAAACAACCGCTGACTATTTTGGGGACAAGTGCTACATCTCCTCTTAATCCTAACGTGGAAACGAAGATAAGGAGGCCAAACAAAAAGATAACAATGGAGAAAACATTGTTCTCGTTTAAACGTGTCATACTACAAAGCCTCCTTTAAGCAGCTTTCTTTGTTTTATCTTTTTCACATAGTGCCAAACAAGGGAAGCAATGATCATTAAACATAAAGTTAGAGCAATCGGCCTCGTAACAAACCCTTGAGGGCCAAAAGTTGCCATTGTCTGATGGTAGGAAGATTCCATCAACTTCCCTAACACCAGTGCAATAATCAAAGCGATTCTTGAAAAACCGTATTTTTCCATCATATAACCGATAACCCCAAACACCAATGCTACAATAATATCCCCAAATTTCCCATCCGTTCCGTATGCACCGACGAAAGAAATGGTTATTATCGCAGGTGCCATTATTGATCCACGAATTTTTGTTACAAAAACAAGCTTAGGGCCTAACAAAAGTCCAAAAATCATTGCGACAAACTTTGCGATTATTGCCGCGGCAATCAAAAAGTAAGTAGTTTGGAGATTATTAGTCAACATTTCAGGGCCTGGTGTAAGTCCATGGATCATGAGCCCGCCAATCAGTACCGCCATTGCTGCTCCTCCAGGTATACCGAAAGCCAGCGTTGGCAACAGATTCCCACCTTCTTTTGAATCATTTGCTGCTTCAACTGCAATTACCCCTTCAATAGCTCCTTTACCGAATTTCTCCTTATTCTTAGACATTTGAACGGCTGTTCCATATGCCATGAAACTGGCTACAGTTCCTCCAACTCCAGGGATCATGCCAAGATAAATACCTATGAAACACGATCGGAGAAACAACCAGAAGTTTTGAAAAACAGACTTAATCCCCTGCCAAGCCCCGCCAGTTTTAACTTTCACCTCGTCCGCGATGGCGGAATTCTGAGTGAATAATGAAAAAGCTTCGGTTATCCCAAACATTCCGATAACAACTGCAAGCAACGGGATTCCATCCCAAAGATAATCGGTTCCGAACGTAAAGCGGTCCGATCCCATAATCGGATCTGTGCCTATATAGGCTAACAGTAAACCTATTAAACCCGACATGATCCCTTTAAACAGGCTTCCCTTCGTGACTACTGCGATAATGGCGAGGCCAAAAATCGCTAACATGAAAAATTCAGGATATGAAAATGCAAGAATAAGTTTACGTGCAACTGGAATCATTAAATCTAACACAACCAAGCCGATCATTCCACCAAGGGCAGAAGCGACCATCGCAGCTGCGATGGCCATGCCTGCCTTCCCTTGTTTAGCGAGCGGAAATCCATCAAAAGCGGTTGCCGCATTTGATGCATCTCCAGGTGTATTAATAAGGATTGAAGTTAGCGAACCGCCAAAATTACTTGATCCGTAAGCGGAAATGAGTAACACGATAGCCTGCTCCGGAGTTAAACTAAATGTAAGCGGGATCAGAAGGGCCATAGCTATACTTCCTCCAAGGCCCGGCAGAATCCCGATGATAAGACCATAAATAACTCCTGCAACCATAAAGAGCATCATTTCAGGTTGCAATACATTTCCTATTTGTGATAGAAAACCCATATTTCCACCTCCAGCAGAACATTGATTCGTCTACTATTCTCCTTTGTCGAATAATTCTTTGACAGTGTCTGTATAATTTGAATAATCTTTTAACAGCTTTTCTACACGTGCATCTGTCGCTTTTGCATCCAGGTAACTCGATGTCCGCTTCATTTTTTTAAGAACTTCCTGGAACTCTGGGTCCTCTACAGATTTTTTTATGGCCTCTTCGAGGATGGAACTTACATCTTCCGGCATATTTGGCGGAGCACCAATCATCTTATAAGTATCGAATATTTCGTTAAATTCAGGCATGCCCAACTCCGATGGAATCGGTACATCCGGAAATTTCGGATTTCGCTCGGTCCCGAACCATATGGCCGGTTTTAAATCACCCGAATCAATATATTTCTGTTGGCTTTCGTAAGATCCAAACAAAATATCCGCGTCTCCCCTGATCACTGACAATACGGCTTCACTTGTCGCTTCATGATTCAACGGCTCCCAATTTACACCCATTTTCGTTAACGTGATCGCACCAACAATCGAGTCATTTGAAGCAAGACCCCGTGTGGAAACTATATATTTCGGCTTCTCTTGCTTCATAATATTTTCAGCCGTATTATCGCCCGTGGCCTGCACAGATCCTACATTGTTATCTACAGCCACGGTCCCAAGCCAGGTCACCTTTCTTAGATCGAAGGAATCTGGACGAGCCAACTGAGTAGGAGCAAGCCCATTAACATCATAGAGCCCAATCGTATAGCCGTCCGGCTTTGCTTTTTGGATATGGTTTGTTGCAATGACACCTCCGGCACCTGGCATGTTGTGCACTGTCACATTTACTTTATTGGGCAGGTGCTTTTCTATAAATGGAGCGATTGCCTGGGCCCATTCATTGAAACCTCCTCCCGGCTTATAACCCACGACCAACTCAATATTTTTTTCTGGATATTTCGTTGCAGAACTTGATTTTGTGTCGTTTGCTGAAGCAGATTTCGTTGTGCTTCCTCCCGACCCGCACCCTCCGACTATCAACCCTAACACGATAATGATCAGCATGGTTGTTAAATAGCTACCCTTCCTCTTCTGCATTTCCATCCTCCTCAAACAAAATATGCAAACGCTTACAGTTTTTTCTTGACAAATAGACCTGCCATTAAAAGCCTTCATCTTCCTCATCGAGCTCCATTGTCGTAATTGTTTTTATTTCAACCAATTCCCACCTGTGTCCGCACGAATGGCACCAACAAAAATATACTGTCTGGTCTGACCTCCAATATTCCAGAATAAAACTGCGAAGATCTTTCATGGAATGCCCACACTGGTTGCAAAAATGAATCATCGAAAAAGGGCTTGCTCCTTCCTCTTCCGAAGGAATGAGGAAGGGTTCTACATATTCACCGGAAGCTCTCATACTATTGCTCATTTTTACTTGACACCCACTTTATCAAACAGTTCGACCACATCATCAATGATTGGGGAGAACCGGGTCTGGAACCGTTTGAATACGCTTTCAAAACCGTCACTGAAATGATGTTTCTTACGCTCCAGTGGGAGCTTAATGATTTCGTTTTCCTCTGGATCACGGATGGTACCAATCGGGTCTTCTCCCCGTCCAACTCTGGCAATTTGCTCCTTAAGCATTTGGCGGTAAAAGATGATCCCTTTGTCAGTTGTCCCTAAACGTTCTGTCATTCTGTCGGCAACAGTTCCCTGGGTAATCCAGCACATGATATCCTGGCCATCTATATAATCAGTCAAGAATTCCCCATTTTCGTCTCTGTACGGAACGTCATATAAAGGAACTTCCTTAAGATGCGGCGGAATCTCTACATCCGGGCCAGGAATATACGCCATATACCATACATGCCATGTGTTATCATCATCGATCGGTACTCTGATTTGGAATTGGTAGGATCCCAATCCACCGCTGCCGACCGCGAGCATGAATGGAAAAACAACAGGATGACCAATCCGCCAATCATCACTATCTTCCGACTGTCCTTCCAGCAGCCTTCTTTTTACTATGCCGTATTCAAAAGCATCAAAGGCAATTTTATTATGCTTTCGCTGAAAGGCTACCTCCTGGGTTTCACCCTTTAAACCTGTAATATAGGCATGGTAATGTCCATGGAGCCATTCAGTATGGACTGGATCCAGTGAGTTCTCCATAATTTGCAGCCAGTTACAAGGAAGCACCGCATTTCCAATCATGCGCACCGCACTATCTACCACAAAACCGTCAAAACGAGGGAGCAACGGGGCAGGCTCAGGTCCGAGATAAGCAAAAATAAGTCCTCCCATTTCTTGCACAGGATACGATTTCGTTTTTATGCGGTTTTTAAAAGTACTTGTTTCCGGCTCATTTGGCTGTTCAAGACATTGCCCCTTTTGATTAAAGCACCATCCATGATACTGGCAGCGCAACCCTTCTTTTTCGGGCATCCCGTAAACCAGCGAGACTTTACGATGTGGACACTTTTCGTCAATCAGTCCGAGATTCCCAGACAGGTCACGGAAGAGGACCAAATCCTCGCATAGAACCCTGACTTTTTTTGTTGCTTTGTCTTTTAGCTCACTCGTGGCCGCTACAGGTATCCAATAGCGACGCAATAGATTTCCCATCGGCGTACCTGGTCCGACCTTTGTTAATACATCGTTTTGCTCCTTACTTAACATACTTTAGCCTCCTGGTAATTTTTTAGATTATTAGATATTAAAGCAGTTCGACATTGTCTTTTGAAAACCATGCCTAGTTTCAAACTAATTTTTTACGGGCCATGACTATGAATCATGCTCGAAAGATATTATTATAGAAGGCCTGCCAGCGCATTTTCTTTCATGGCTTTTTCCTGATAATACGTCCATATTTTTTCAATGATACTCGGTTGCCAGTTTGTCTCTCTTGTACGGACTAAATTCTCTCCATCAAGCACCCGAATATCGGGTCTTATTAACATAGCATCGTATTGTTTTTTAGCATTTTCTTCTAAAAACACCGATTTTGCGAATGCAGCTTTTACACTGTCGCCTACGACAACTGTGCCATGATGTCGGATCTGTACGGTGACCTCCCCCCCGAGGAGTTCAGCTAATTCTGCGCCCATTTCTGCTGTATTGACCAAACTTGATTTTTCGTAAACCGGCACTTTTTCAACAAATGAACCGATGCCAAACACGGGTTGCATCGGAATGTCAGCAATTCCGAGGACTGTTTGATAGTGAGGATGGTTGTGAATGACACTAAACACATCATTCCGCCTTTTAAATATTTCTGTGTGGATGTGATATTCACTCGGTGGCTCCGTATCCCCTTCTAACAAGTTCCCTTCCAAGTCACACATAACGATATCCTCCGCCGTTACCGAAGCACGGCTTGCCTTACGAGAGTTGATATAAAACTGATCCGTACCGGGAATCCGGAAGCTCACATGTCCATTCATATCAAGCAGATCAATATTTTCTAACAAACGCACTGCTGTTGCTACCTGAAGTTTGGAGTCTTTCACAATCACCTTATTCATTTCCTGCCTCCCATAAGAATTTTGATTTAATAATCTGGACAACGAGTAAGCTTTCTCAACAGGCAATTAAAAACGCTTTTTTACCCCCTTTTGATTTTAATAAACTAGAACATCCAAGTACCTTATTACACATTGATGTTGTTCCACCATACGGAACGCATGTTGTATTGTGGTTTCATGTTTTGATTATACTATTCGCACAGTGTTAAAATCAATACTGAATATTTATTATTTTCAGAATTATATCTAGATACTTTTTCCTAACAATGGTGCTTCGTTCAGTACATTTTCAAATTGTTTTTTTTGAATTGGCGCGTTTAAACAGCTTTCCACGAAAGCCATTTCTGAAAAACACGTGGAGAAAACTCTTTTATTCTTGGGCCACAAATCCATTTATCTTTTATTGAACGATCTTTTACTCAATGCTTCTGCTTCAATGAGACAGGTTTCATTATTAAAACGCACGCAGCTACTTTAATGCTGAAAGAAGGATTACAACCTAAAGACGTTCCAAATAATTAGGACCTTCAATGAGTGGATGACTTTGGATACGTAGATCGTATTGGATGCAAATATGAATAGAAGCTGCCCAACAGTTTGAGCAGCCATGAAGTCACACGTATTAAATTTAAAATTGAACATAGACCTGTCCAGGTCACTAGCAATTTTGAAGAGCGTGAAAAAATATCGGGAAGCCATAATCGGTAAGTTTCATTCAGGTTACAAGTTCGCCCTTTCACCTATATAATCCGATATCCATTTAGTATATCCTCTTATTTCTAAAGGTGTATTGTGAATCCATAAAGTGCAACCGTCGGAGTGGGTTGGCCGCGGAGTCGCCAGTCTTGATTCTAGACAATTTCTGTGCCCACAACGTGCACCATAGCATACATAATCCTTGGGAACGTAAAAAACCACGGTTTTATTCACCGTGGTTCTCATTCATTATTCTAATCCAAATTGAGCTTTATTTTGTAGTTTATTTCCCTGGAACATAAAGTTTGCGTTAGCCCCTAATCCGCTCTCACCTTTGTATTCATACATTACGGTATAAAGATCGCTACCCTTCTCACCGGATTCGGATAATATTGTGCCTTCACCACCAATAATTGAGACCACTTCTTCATATGACATACCGTTCTGTACTTCATTAAATTCATCAAGCGTAACAGTAACGTCGGACCTTTCTACAACGCCCATTTGCGCTTTATTTACTAGCTTTCCACCTTGAAACATGAAATTAGCATTTGCGCCTAAACCTCCGTCAGCCTCCCATTCGTACATAACGGTATGGAACTCCGTACCTGCTTCACCTGATTCGGAGATTACTTGACCTTCCCCGCCAATGATGCCGACAACTTCCTCATAGGTCATTCCATTTTGTATTTGATTGAATTTCGCTTCATCAAGAACGCCGGCCTTACTCTCTGGTTGTGGTGCAGTAGCTTCTGCCGCATCTTCCTTCGGTGCCGATTCGTCTTTCTTGACTTCCGTAGACGCTGCGTCAGTTTTTTTCTTGTTGTCGGCCGCTGTTTCTTCTTCGCCACCGTTTGCAGCAATCGATCCGACTACGATCACAACAATTACCCAAAACCACCAACGCTTGTAAAACGGTTTTTTTACCTTTTCCATTCCATAAACCCTCCTGGTAATCTATTAGTAGTCTACATGAAAATAATACCATAAAAATTCCGAAAAAAATCGACATTGTAAAAATCTTGAAGTGACAATTTTGTGTCTGTTTGTGCTTTGTTTTCACGAACAAGAGTGAAATAAAATGAAATAACAACTTTCCTTGGAGCTATTACTTTTGCACACTTGACAGCCAAGAAACGTTCAAACATATCGGAACAATTGATTAGCTTCTAACCATCGGCATCTGTGCCAGCCTATGTCCTTCTCCTGAGAAATGAATTTGGTTGCAAAATAAAAAAACGCCCTTTTTGCTCGTAATTTTAGTACGAAAAAGCCAGCGTTTAAACTAACATACTCCTGTATTTTTTACGAAAAAATACTTTGTGCCCTACTGTCATAATAACCGTATTCATCTTCGAATGAGAATCGGATAAATAACGTAGAGTAGCGCGTTTATTTGGCGGGACTGCGTGGGAATCGAACCCACCTGACCTGGCACGCAGGTCACAAGCGGTTTTGAAGACCGTGGAGGACACCAGTACCCCATTCAGCCCCGTATATTGAGCATTCCAATTATACATGTTAATAACTAGTCTATCAAGCAGGAAAGAGGCTTGACCGGAAAACGGACAATTTTAATGTCCTCAATTGAAAATGTTTGGCATAACACCATGTATTATGTATTAAAATAAATCAAGAGAACAAATCGTCTAAATGATTGTTCCCCTCCTAAATCTATTATATGTCCTCATCTAACCCGTATCCTCTCCCCCACCCGAATCAGATCAGGATTCCTAATATGATTCAACCTTACCAACTCTCCCACCGATGTCCCAAACTGCACTGCAAGTTCACTCAGTGTATCCCCTGCTCTTACCGTATACATCTCTACAACAGGTGTGGCAATTCCATCCGGTTTCTGAGCCAAGTTGAACGATCGTGCAAGTCCATTCACATGTCCCCGTGCTATTCTCTCAATAAATGAAGCTTGTTTTAGGCTGGTTGCATCTGCCTCATTGTCGATAAAACCGTTCTCTGTCAGCAGCGCCGGCATTGCCGATTCCCGCAGCATATGGAGATTGGCTTGTTTTTTGCCGCGGTCACGGAAACCTGTCGCCGATACTACTTCATTATGGATGATATTATGATAGGTCGTTGTCGGGGCACCTGTTCCGGGATAGATATAATCTTCATATCCTGTTCCACCACCAGCGTTCACATGAATCGAGAGCAAAAAATCCGCGCCCCAGTTATTTGCCAATGCTGTCCGTTCAGAAAGAGACAAATTTTGGTCACCGGTGCGACTCATTTTGATCTCTGTATTTTCGTATTCAGACAGAAGAATATCCTGGACTCTTAAGGCAATTTGCAAATTAATCTGTTTCTCTTCAATGTCGTTTGCACTAGCACCAGAATCCCTTCCTCCATGCCCCGGGTCTATAAAAAATTTAACCATATGTTTCATCTCCTTTACTTTATATATATGGATGACTTTTAAATATGGCTTGTTTATCGTGATAATTAGACGATGACAAAAATTACATAAGAGATTTTGAGAATACTGCGGGCGCAAGCCTAGATAAGCTATGAAGAGCAACATTCCCCCGCACGCTGCTCCAATCATTCTCTCCAAAATTGCGGACGTCAGCTAGACACTGTAAAATTTGCGGCTTGTCTATCTGACTTTAAAAACATTATAATAGGATTGAAAGCGTGAGCGGGCAACTGCTTAAAAATAGATTTGCAGGTGAGGATTTATGCTTGATGGTTGGTTCTTATGGTTTATTTTATTTTGGATTTTTATATTGATCGGTTCTTTTGCCATTGGCGGATTTTTTATGTTCCGCAAATTCCTGAAGAAACTGCCGAAGGAAGATGGCAAATCGGATATGGATTGGGAAGAGCATTATGTGAATAAAACGAGGAAGCTCTGGAACGACAGCGAGAAGGAGCTGCTTGAGGATTTGGTAAGTCCGGTCCCGGAATTATTCAGGGATGTGGCCAGGCACAAAATCGCAGGAAAGATCGGCGAGCTGGCACTTAAGGACAATGCCAAACAAATTAGCGAAGAGCTCGTCATCCGCGGCTATATTTTAGCGACACCGAAACGTGACCATAAATTTTTAAGAAAAAAACTGGCTGAAAAACAAATTGATATTACACCATATGACCATCTGTTCCAATAAAAAAACATCAGTCTCGCTGATGTTTTTTTTATTGAAAGCGGACCGGTCTTGGCGGCCCATGCGTTTCCGTATACAGTTTTCTATAGCTTAAATACATTGCCACACGCCATGGCACGATCATTCCAAATGCGAGAATCCAGAACATCCCGCTTAGTTCCCCATAATCGATCGACGCGCTCAGCACCGTTTTTCCGATAATACGGATAATAAGCAAGCCAATCAAAATAAACACAAATGCTTTTGAACGCTGTAAATAAATTTTATTTTTCCGTACTTCAAAACGGGAGGTTTTTATTAGAAGGATTGAAAAGAGCATCCCGACGCTTAACGCTTCTACTATTTCTAAAGGGGTGACCCGAAAAAAAGGAAATAAAAACATCAAGGCTCCGGTGCTCATAAAAATTGGCGGCAGAATAATTTTTCTCGCTGTGACCGGTTTATTTGCAGCCTTTATCCGGACGAACATGACGAGAATTGCCATACCAATCGCTCCAATCGATGAAGCAATGACCATGTTCATAAATTTTCATCCTCACCTAAATTTCATTGTTGTCTGAATCATTATAACTTAAAAGAAGCTTGTCTAAAAGGCATTTTCGCTTGAGGTTGTTTGTGGATACGCTGATTTCGCGATATATTATGATTTTCGTGGATAAATCGTTCCTCCACAGGTTGTTTAAACTTTTAAAAAAGGCTGGCGCAATGGAAGAATGATTCCGATGCTGCCAGCCTTTTATTGCATTTAAACAATCAACTTAACACTCTGTTAACAGCATCTATCACACGGGCTTCATCAAATGGTTTGACTATAAAGTCTTTGGCACCTGCCTCGATCGCTTCGACGATGATTTTCTGCTGACCCATCGATGAACACATAATGACTTTTGCCTGGGGAAATTCATTTTTAATAACCCTTACAGCTTCAAGTCCGCTCATTTCAGGCATTGTTATATCCATTGTGACTAAATCAGGTTGGAATTCACGATATAAACTGACCGCTTCCTTACCGGTTCCGCACTCTCCGACGATTTCGTGGTCTGCCTTGGTTAAAATATGGGACAGGGTCACTCTCATGAATTTTGCATCATCTACAATTAATATTTTTGCCAACTCTGCTTCCTCCTTGATACGCACAACGGATGAAAAGTCTATTGAATTGTTTGCTAAAATCATGAAAAATATATTAATCCGTTTCAAATGAACACTGCTTCAAATATATCGAAACCTGATCTAAATTTCAATTGAAAGAATCCGACAAATTTCGTAGTTCTTATGGAGTCAACGAATTTAGAAGGGATAAATCCAGGAGGACACTGTTCATCAAAAACCAGTAAAGCCGCCAAACAAGCCAGAAAAAATCGCAATAATTTTTGTCATCCAGTTAAAATACAGAACGACACCCATAACGATCATGATGTAGCCGCCGATTTTCATGATCTTAACACTGTTTCGCTTAATCCATTGCATTCTGCCGACAAAAAATGATAATACGAAAAACGGAACAGCAAAACCAAGAATATATGCAATCATATAAATCATTGATGAGGAAGGATTCGTTGAAGACAATGAAAAGACGGCGCCTAAAATTGGGCCTGTACACGGAGTCCATCCGGCAGCAAATGCAACACCGATTAAAGCTGAACCTAAATAACCGGGAGGCCGGTTTTTAAATTCAAATCTTCTTTCCTTCATCAGAAATTCGGGCTTGATGATACCGACAATAATCAAGCCAAACAATACGATAAGAATCGCACCAATTTGGCGGATTAAATCCTGATATTCTTTGAAAATAGTTCCGATTAGTGAGGCACTAAAGCCTAGTGCTATAAAAATACTGGAAAACCCGATGAGAAAGAACAACGTATGAAGCATGCTCCGCTTTTGTAGCTTGGCGGTGTCACTCTTCAAATCCCCAACGGACATTCCGGTTATGTATGAGAGAAAGGCCGGGTACAGTGGCAAACAGCAAGGTGAGATGAAACTTAAAAAACCTGCACCAAGCGCCAGAAAAATATTTACGTCGGTCATAACAACAACTCCGTTTCAATCGATTCGTATTCATTCTAACAAATCTTTTCTTTAAATGATAATGACAAGATGTGAACAATTTTTGAATAGACCCTATCTTTTTTGCTATGTCTGTAACATTGATAACAAAGACGGCAGTTAACAACGAAAGATTTATGGCAGTAAAATCACTTTTTTTCCACGGTAAAAATTGTTAATTAAATTACTTGAAATATCTTGGTTTTTCTTTTGAATTAATGACCTTAATCCGCTATACTGTTAAAAGACTTAAACATTTATTGCTATTATCTTTCATCATTATACATATCTCTCTCACCAATTCTTCCATTTTTCATGAAAGGAGTATCAGCCGTGTCGAAACAAAATTTGCTTTCCCTAATTGAACAAAAGCGTGCTGAACTCATTCAAATCGCGAGCAAAACAGGATTGAATTCGACAGCAGCAATCCGCCACAGCCAGGAGCTTGACCATCTTCTCAATGAGTATAGCCGTTCCTTTATAAAGAAAATGCAAACCTATTAGGTTTTAGAACCATCTCCTTGATTCCACAGTCATTCACCAAGTTCTCAGCTATTCCCAATAAAAAAAGGAGCCGGAATTTTTCATTCCGCCTGCTCCCTTTTTTATTGGTGTCTAGCTGACCACATCCTCGAGGCGCTCCGCTGAACCATTTTGCAATAGATACATTTTGTGGTAAAGGCCGCGCTTTGCGAGGAGTTCTTGATGGGTCCCCTGTTCAACAATTTCCCCCTGGTGCAGGACAAGAATCAATTCAGCATCCTGGATTGTTGAAAGTCTGTGGGCGATCGCAATCGTTGTTCGGCCTTTTCTCATTTTTGAAAGAGCAGTTTGAATCGCTTCTTCTGTTTCTGTATCGATATTGGCCGTCGCCTCGTCGAGAACGAGAATTTTTGGATTGGCAGCAATCGTTCTGGCAAAAGCAAGCAGCTGCCTTTGTCCGCTTGAGAACGTCGCTCCCCTTTCGACCACTTTATGGTCATACTTGTCTTCCAGCTTTTCAATAAATGTATGGGCTTGAACAAATCGGGCCGCTTCGACCACTTCCTCTTCTGGTAGGTCCGCGTTGTGCAAGCGAATATTATCTTTTATCGTTCCATAAAACATAAAAGGATCCTGCAAAACGAGCCCCATCTTATCACGCAGTTCCTCGATTGAAAACGACTTGATTGTTTTTCCATCAATCAGGATTTCGCCTCGTTCAAATTCATAAAACCTCATCAGTAGATTAATGATCGAGCTTTTCCCGCTTCCCGTATGGCCAACAAGTGCAACGGTTTCACCCGGGTTAGCGGTAAAGGAAATATTTTTCAGTACATCCCTCCTGCCATCATATGAAAAACTGACATTTTTAAACTCAATTTTCCCAGCTGATACTTTATGATTTTCAATATCTGCTTGTGCCGGCGCAACTTCCTGTTCATCAAGCAGCTTAAAAACCCTCGACCCGGCAACAATCGCTTGCTGGTATAATGACAGGCGCATCATCATCTGGTTAACAGGCTCAAAGAACCGGTCCAGATAACTGATAAACGCATAGAGGACACCGATTTCTATCGTATTGTTTAACGAAGTAACGCCAAAATAGCTCAATACAAGGATCAGGGCAAAGACATAGACCAAATCAATCGCAGGCCGCAGCAGTAAACCGTCGACCTTGATGTTGCGCATCCCGGACACATAATGTTTCTCATTAATGTCACCAAATTCAGCGCGCAGCCTTTTTTCCTGGCGAAACATTTGAATGATCCCCATTCCCTGCAGTGATTCACTAAGTTTGGCATTTAGCTGGCTGAGCCTTTCGCGCATATCCTGGTAAAAAAGGGAGCTGTATTTCCGGTATGACTTGATGATCATTAAAATGATCGGAAGAATCAATAAACAAAACGCTGCTAATTGGACGTTCAGAATAAACATCGCCACAAAGATTCCAGCGAGCAGAAAAAAGCCCTGAATAAATGTTACTAGTACGGTCACAAACATCTCTTTAATCGCTTCCGTATCATTGGTCACCCGCGAGACAATACTTCCGGCTGGCGTTTTATCAAAGTACTTCAAGCCGAGAGCCTGCACTTTTGAAAAAACATCGATCCGGAGCTGCTGGATAATCTTTAATGCGATTTTTTGAAATGTTAACAGTTGAAAATAGGAAACAAGAACATTGGCAACCTGAATGCCAATATAAGCAGAAGCGAGACCAACAAGGGCACTTCTCATCAAATTTCCCGGTGTTAAATAATCATCAATAAAGATTTTTACTAAAATCGGGCCCAATATATCCCCTACCGTTGTTAAAATAAGCAATCCGAAGGCAAGGCTGATTGTTTTCATATGCGGTTTTGTATAGGAAAGGAGACGGAACAGCACGTGCCTCTGCTCTTTCCCGCTTAGGGTCGTTATTTTCTCCATTCGTTATCCTCCATGCTCGACAAGTTCTTCCAGCTGCTGGCGCAAATACATTTCCTTATACCAGCCTTCTTGGGGCATTAATTCTTCATGGGTGCCTCTCTGGATGATTTGCCCTTCGTCCAAAACAATAATCAGATTGGCATGTTGAATCGCACTGAGCCGGTGCGCAGTAATGATCGTTGTTTTACCGTGCCTGTTTTGTTTTAGAGAGGATAAAATTGCCTCCTCTGTTTTTGCATCGACGGCTGACAGGGAGTCGTCCAGAATCAACACTTCCGGATCCATGAGCAATGCCCTGGCAATTGAAATCCGCTGTTTTTGCCCGCCTGAAAGAGAAACACCCCGCTCACCGACGACTGTTTCATATCCATCAGAAAATTGGAGAATATCTTCATGGATATGAGCCATTTTCGCCGCATTATAAATCTCTTCACGCGGTACATTCGGATTCGTGAATGCAATGTTTTCTGCAACAGTTGCAGAGAATAGAAAATGGTCCTGCGGGACGTAGCCAATTGCTTCACGTAACTTTTCAATCTTAAAGTAGCTTAACAGCTCGCCGCCAAACTTGATATGTCCATCATAGCCTTCAAACTCTCTCGTTAACAACTTTAAAAGGGTGGTTTTGCCGGCGCCGGTTTTCCCAACAATGCCAAGCGTTTCCCCCCTGTTCAGATTGAATTGAATGTCTGAAAGCATTGGTTTAGATTCACCTGGATACTGGAATGAATCAATCGCATATGTGATATTCCCAGAGGGCAGACGATCAACTGCATGTTCATCATCCACAATATCGACCGTTTCACGTAACAGCGCGGCAATGCGGTCATAGGAAGCCCGGCCCCGCTCGACAATATTAAAAAGCCAACCAAAGGCAAGCATCGGCCAAATGAGCAGCCCGAGATATGTCGTAAAAGAAATCAGCTGTCCGATCGTCAGTTCTCCATTAAGGACATATCTTGCCCCAAAGGCAATCGACATGAAAAAGGAGATTCCCACGATAATGCTGATCGTCGGATCGAATAAAGAATCTATTTTCGCCACAGCAATATTTTTTCGCACCACATCTTCAGACTGTTTTCGGAAATCCTCAATATCTTCTTGTTCCTGCCCGAATGTTTTAATCACTTTAATCCCGGATATACTTTCCTGCGTTTTATCATTTAACGAAGAAAAAGCTTCCTGGGCTTTGTGAAATTCCTTGTGTAAAAGGGTTCCGTACCAGCTGGTCAGCATCGCCATTAAAGGCATTGGAATTAGCGCGATAAGCGTAAGTTTCCAGCTGATCGTCGCCGCCATCGCAATAATCACAAAGCCGCCTGTTGCGAGCGAGTCGACAAGTGTCAGCACACCGGCACCGGCTGTCTGTTGCACAGCTTGCAAGTCATTGGTCGCGTGTGCCATCAAGTCCCCTGTTCTGCGCCGCTGGTAAAAGGATTGCGACATATTTGTAAAATGGTGATAAAGCCGATTCCTTAGCAAGCGTGATAGCTTGACAGCCGAACCAAAAATCATTATTCGCCAATAATAACGCAAGATATACATCATCATCGCGGCAACAATTAAGATACCGATCCACTGGAGAAGAATGCGCCCTGATAATGTTCCGTTCTCGATATGATCAACGACGATTCCAATTACCTTGGGTGGCACCAGCTGAAGAAACGCAACGAATAGTAATAGAATAATTCCGGAAATATATGATTTTTTCTCTTCCTTAAAAAACCACATTAAATCATGAAATACTTTCATGGTGCCTCCCCCAGAGCTTGAGTCAAATTATAGGAAACAAAACAAATGTAAAAATAGTTTATCAAATATTCACAAAATAAGGAAGGTAAATGTATTTGGTTGCGGCAACTGCGCAGTTGGTGCTGCTTCGCCTGATTTAATTTGGTTCGAGGCCATAAGAAAAGCACTCTCCCTGAGTGCTTGTCCTTGATTATTTTGTTTGTTTATTCATGGCAGACATCATCTGGTTGATTTTCTTTTGGGATGGCTTCATGCCCATTTGCATCATCATCATTTTTAACATTTGTTCATTGATTGGCGGATTTTTCTTTAAATAGCTCATCATATATTTACGAGCAATGAAAAATCCTAGCGCTACACCAGCCAATAGAGCCAGTATACCAACTAGAATAAGATCCCACATAGCTTAACTTCCTCCTTCGTGTTGTCTATCATACAGTGTACTAGACCACACGTTATTATACAATATTTGCGCTGTGTTTTCCTCGTTTTATACAAAATTTCTTTCTTTAATCGGTTTCAGCCATCCATACCGATTTTGCGAAGTATCAACCGCCAAAAAAGAGTGTTCACATTTACGAAGCACTTCGAAAAAAATTGTTTCCGAATCAAAGCTGCCGTATGACTCCACTGTCACCAGGCGGTCGTAGACGGCTAGCTTGGCAACACTTGCATTTCCTTTTTTCTCAATTAAATAGGAGTTTTGCTCAATACGGAATCCCCGGTTCTTGACGAGCTGCTGATGGATAAGCTGATGAAGCTTGATTGCAGGAATCTTTTTCGTAATATAATCGATTTGCATATGCAGTATCGACCGCAGTTGGCCATGTGATTGCTCATAATCCTTAAAAAGTTCATAGAACATTCGTTCTCTTCCGTAATAATGACAGGCGAATTCATCTTCAATTAAATAAAGGCTATAATTCCGCATTGCTGCCCTCCTCAAGGACAAACTTTTTCTTTCATTATAATGAATAAAAAAGGGGCTGTTTGTCTGAAGATGTTAAAAAATAGCGATTTTTTTGTCGAATTCGGAAATTGTGATTAATTTAACTATATCTTATGGGTTTGTTGTTAGGAAAGGGGGGAAATTATTTTCCATCATTGATTAAATAAGAGTTGAATGCAGCAAGCATAAGGATTTTAGTAGAGAATTTCGGATATTTCGACTAATTAAAAGCCAAATATTAATGTCTTATACCCTTAAATTGAACCCCATCAGCATTTTTTCTTTCCATATCGGGTTCCAATGTTGTCGCTTATCATGGCTTGACCATTTTCGTTTGGCATTGTTGTACACCGGTCATTACTTTTTTCGTCTCGATTAATGGAGATTCTTCCATCAAGTGATTATGGATTCTGTATTTTTTTAATAAACTGTCCTTTGAAATAAATAAATACAACGGATCAGGCCTTTTACTACCCCTGGGAATTTCCGACTTTGAAAGGAGATAAATTGGGTAGAGTGCCAGTTGTTTTATCCATTTATACGGGCGACTCGAAATTGCATGAGGCTCAAATCCTAATCGTTCGCACCCTTTGTTTATCATTGTAATGCCGATGATTCCTTTAATTTCTCGGTTATTTTTATGCTGATGAACATATAGCGCAAGATAAGGCAGCGACTCTTTTACTTTTTTATACAGGATCACCGCCTTTTTAACATCATTCTCAATATGTTGCAGCTCTTTTAATAAACGAACGTTGTATAAATGTATCTTTATTAGAACATCATTTTTCTTTATCTTTGTTCCATCCGCCAAAACGACTTCACGACCTTTATAGCGAGTTAGCCTTACCCGAAATATGGCGGCTTTTTCTTCCGTTCGGTCAAGATAATTTAAGCGAGAAAGGAAAAAGTACACCGGATCAATTATACTCCATGCCAATAGAAAGTAATGTCTCAGCCTCATTGTCATTCTCCTTGCAAATATGTTACATAGTTCTTTAATAACTGTTTTATTTTGACTAAGTCGATGAGTAAATATAGGTGGAAATTGTAGGTTGTGTTGAAATAAAAGGTAAATTAATGTTATTGTTCCAGGGAGAAGGAAGCATTTTGTCAACGATGAATTGAATCACTCTTACCTGATCTGTAGTCTAATTGTAAGAGGATCGTATTTTTAAATTCACAAGAAAAAGGCATTTCTGAGGTTAATGTTCTGTTCATTATAGGTGAAAGCAATCAGGTTTCAACAGAAATGCAAAAGAGCAGGATATCCAAATTCCTGCTTTATGCTTTCAACATATGTCTGAACCCGTATAACAACAACGGGCCACTTCTTTCGTTTGTTTCTTGTCTATTACATGCTTTTGTCTAAATAACGTATATCGGCATATCCTTTTTTACGGCGGTAGTATATTATCATTATGGCCGCAAAGATTAAAACGACAGAAATGACTTGTGCCATCCGTAAATAATCTGTAAGCATTAAACTATCTGTTCTCATTCCCTCGATAAAGAAACGGCCGAATGAATAGTAAATGATGTATGTTAAAAACAATTCACCACGCCTTAAATTTGTCCTGCGGAGGGACATCAACACAATAAATCCAGCAAAATTCCAAAGAGACTCGTATAAAAAAGTCGGATGAAAATAAGTCCCTTTAATATACATTTGGTTAATGATAAAATCGGGCAAATACATACTTTCGAGAAATTCCCGCGAGACGGGTCCTCCATGAGCTTCTTGATTGATAAAATTTCCCCAGCGTCCGATTGCTTGACCGAGAATCAGACTTGGTGCCAAAATATCGGCAAGTTTCCAGAAGGAAATATCCCGTAGCTTCGAAAACACGAATATCGTCAACACTGCACCGATTAGTACACCGTGCATGGCCAACCCACCCTCCCGGATAGCGATTATTTTGCCGGGATTTTCGACATAATAATCCCATTTAAATATCACATAGTAAACGCGGGCAACGATGATCGAAATCGGAACGGCAAAAATGACGAGGTCAGCTAAGGTTTCTTTTGGTAAATCTCGTCGTTCGCTCTCACGCATGGCGAGCCACAGGCCGAGAAGAACACCGGAAATGATAATAACACCGTACCAGTAAAGTTGGATAAAACCGAGATCGATTGCAACCCTATCAATCGATTCAATCGTTACTTCCATATTCTCACCCTTTTTTTTACAATTTTGGTCATTTCAAATCGTTTTTGTAGTTGAAATTAGGGTTAAACGGCATTCATGGCTTGTCTGACATTTAACATCCTGGTTTATACTGAAGCATACACATCTGTTTCACAAAAGACATTCATGCCTGCCCGGTCGAACACAGATGATAAAGTTTCTAATTATAATATCAGCTAGATAATTTGTTTGGCCTCCCTAAACTTTTTATCCCATCGGTACTTGGGGAATGACTTTTCCTTCAATACGTTCAAAAATGTCACTTAAGTCACGCCCTGTAATGGTTAAACCATGATTTCTAAGACCAATGATCGTCCTTGAAGCATCATCGGCATTTCGTACCAGGTCGGCTACAGTTTCTGCCAGTTGTATCGTACCACAAGGATAATTCATGTCAGTGGCTTTTACCCCATCCATCCATGCATGAATATGAACAATAGCCCCCACTTTTGGATGTTCTTTATAAATCATCCAATGTTCAATGGCATCAACTGATGCTCTTTTTGGAGAAATAGAAGGTGGAACACTTATTTCCATCGCATTTTTCTTCGGATTAAATCCTTTAATATATAAAATATCTTGTCCTATTACGCGCATATTCGCTTTATTGACACCACTTGCGCTCATCCAAAATCCCCTGTCATCGTGACGGCTGCTAAGATTACCATAGCTTAGACCGCCAATCCCATATAATTTTTTCAACTGACGCATATCACGATATGATAAATATTTTTCAAGTGGAAATGGTGCAGGTAATAAATTCATTTCATCCAATTTCTTACCTGATACGTACATTCTTTTTGTAATTTCGTTACCATTCCATAAATTTTCATCCAGATCCTCTGCAAACTCATTGTCGATGACTAATTGAGCTGATGCCACCGGTTCCAATCTTTCATAAATCTTTTTGAAAAAGTCTTCCGCGTTATTTTGGTAACTTAATTTGTAAAATCCTTGTTCAGGAGTAATAAAATAAACATCCATTTTTTCCTTAGTGTTTATGATAAACATTAAA
Source organism: Bacillus sp. V33-4 (assembly GCF_002860225.1). Taxonomy (NCBI): domain Bacteria; kingdom Bacillati; phylum Bacillota; class Bacilli; order Caryophanales; family Bacillaceae; genus Bacillus; species Bacillus sp. V33-4. The sequence goes on along the minus strand of NZ_PGVC01000018.1, from coordinate 61,327 downwards.
TGGTTGGCTAATGACCTGATTAGATATGGATAAGCAGCTTCAAAGATATTCTCAGGTTCTTCATTTGTCTCAAGTATTGAGATAACAAAAGTCGCCTGTGCTTTTCGACGAAATGGACGTGGTTTTTCTTGATCGATGACATTAAACACGATCCTAATATCATCGACTGTTTCTTTACAATATGTATATCCTTCGTTCGAAAATTTTTCTCTTAATCCTTCCATATACCATGTCAGGAAAGGAGTTTTTTTGGTACCTGTTATCGCAAAGTTATTCATATTGTCTTCCTCCAAATTTCTATTAAGATCATCATCGTTTACGGTTCAAAAACTACTTTGATTGCTGCAGTATTTTTCTTATTTGATGCAGTACTAAGAGCATTTTGGTATTCTTCTAATGGAAATCTGTGAGTGACCAATGGTGATAGATCCAGTTTTCCAGCATGCATTAACTGAATTGCAATATCAAACGTCCGTTTTCTTTTTCCTTGAAATACTTCTGTGCTATAAGCGAAGCTTCCTTTGATATTTAACTCATTAAGCCACACTGTGGTCCAATCAATTCCGTCCATGATCCCGGCAAGACCTAACAGCACAATTTTTCCACCATTTTTTGCAAACCGCAGTGCATCATTGATACTCTGTTTTTTCCCAACACATTCAAATACAATATCCGCACCTCCCTGTATCACTTCAGGACCAAAAAGCGGCTTTAATACTTGTCCTTTAATAGATTTTGTTAGGTCCCCAACGTAAGTTTGCTTTCGCAAGAAGATTATTTTGTTTGCCCCGTAATTGGATGCCAACCCGGCCTGAAAATCATGTTTCACCAAAGCAACAATGTTACACGGGATTTCCAGTGCTCGAATAGCAGCAATAACGCAGAGCCCAATCACCCCTCCTCCTATAACCAAGACGGTGTCGCTTTTACCAGGTCGATTCCTTAAAATACTATGTAAAGCGCAGCTAAAAGGCTCTATCATCACTCCGTTTAAATCATCTACGGTTGCAGGGAGCTTAAAAGCTTGACTCTTGTGAGCCACAATATATGAACCCCATCCCCCACCTGTGTCATGACAGGTTCCTATTAACAGTCCCGGGGATAAATTTCCTTCAGTTTTATAGACACACAAACTAAAATTTCCTTTAAGGCAAGCGGGACAAGGAGGGGCTATTCCTCGTGACACACACGACAAGATTGGATCTATTACTACTCGATCTCCCCTGTTCAAACCAGTAACTTGTGAACCCGCTGCCACAATTGTTCCTACAATTTCATGCCCAATCGTAAAAGGAAACGAAACAAATGGTGAGGTAGCAGGACTATCCCTTAAAGAAATAAGATTAAGATCACTGCCGCAAATACCGCCATATTTCACCTTTACTTTAACCCAATGTTCATTGGGAAGCCCCGGCTCCGATTGTTCAAGAAATTTTAAACAGGATAGCCGGGAATCCCAATAAACAGACGGAAATAACTTTCCCGTTATTTTACTGAAGATGTAGCGAGGGACTTTATAATCGAATTGCAAAGCTTTCAACACTAATCACCTAGTTTCTTCAAACGTTATAGTCAATAATTTTTCCATATCGGTATCTGGCTATTCATGTTTTTGATAAATATGGAAAGAACTTCTGAGTATTTTTGAAGGAAAAAAAGAAAAATAAGTATTGGTCAAAGAATTTTTCTTTTGGTCGGAGGTTGGACAATGAATACAGTAAACAAACAGGCTTTAATGGTTTATAACGCTTTTTCCGGGAAAAAGGCAACTCACAAAGACTTTCCTTTACTAATACAAAGACTTACAGAAATGGGTTATCGAATCACGATTCAGCAGCCAGCAGAGTTCGAAGATGTGGTTAAAGCTATTAAAAATGCATGCCAAAGCAGATGGGATGCGATTTTTATTGCCGGAGGAGACGGCACAGTAAACCAGACAATCCAATTGTTAGCTGAAGAAGAATATAGACCAACTGTAGGAGTTTTCCCATTTGGAACGAGCAATGAGCTTGCAAAATATTTAGGGATGTCATGCCCCATGGAAGCTCTTTCAATTATTGAAAGAGGTAATACTAAACAAGTTGACATCGGAAAATTTGGAAACCGCTACTTTGCCAACATTGCAGCAGCAGGATGGTTGTCGGATATAACCTATCGAACACCTCCAACTTTCAAATCGTATTTTGGTGAATGGGCCTATTGCTATTATTTTCTTAAAACATTTTTTTTGACAAAACAGTCGGATGCAATATCCGTTGATGTTTCCTCCGACCAAGTGATTTCGGATATCTGTTTATTTTTAATTATGAATGGAAACTCCGTCGGTCCATTTGAACATCTAATTAAGAATTCAACTGAAAATGATGGTTATTTTCATCTGATTACGTGTAAAAAAACCAATCGGTTACAGCTGCTTGTTTCATTACTTGCAAAAATGCTTAACATTCCTGACAATTCATCAGTCATAAATCATACTAAAATAAAATCGGGTTGCTTTACGATACCAGAGTGCATCGCCCTCAATCTTGATGGAGAAAAAGCTTATGTGAAAAGCCTGCATTTTAAAGTATTGCCCCAGCACCTTCGTGTTTTTTGCTCAACTGATAAATAAAACTCCCTATTTAAAGAATGTATTTTCACAAGTAAAGTTGGCTATAATTTTGTTAAAAACCATAGATAGGTGAGACTTTTGTTTTGTTTTATTGTTAATAAAGCTTCGGGTAATGGAAAAGCTCTTAAAGTTTGGTATCAAATAGAAAAAATGCTCAAAGAAAAAAACGTCTTTTACTGTGTTCATTTTACTCAAAAGCCAAAACACGCCACAGCATTAGTTCGAGAACTGATTCATAATGAAAAAGTGAGTGTGATGGTGGCAGTTGGTGGGGATGGGACTATCCATGAAGTGGTCAATGGATTAGTCGGCACGAATATACCTTTAGGAATTATCCCAGCTGGTTCAGGAAATGATTTTTCTAGAGGACTGGGCATTCCGCTCAAACATGATAGAGCTTTAGAACGTATATTAAGCGGAAAACCCCAAATTATCGATATTGGAAAAGTAAATTCCACATTATTTTGTACAGTTGCAGGAATAGGATTTGACGGGGAAGTAGCACGATTAGCGAATGAATCTAAATACAAAAAATTCTTTAATGTGATCCGAATGGGTCGCATTTCCTACATTATTAGTGCATTAAATGTGCTGCTTCGCTATAAACCAATGGATATGTCCTTAATCATTGATAATAAACTCCACAACATTCCAAAGGCATGGCTAATTGCCGTAGCCAATTTACCTTTTTACGCAGGAGGACTTGTGATCTGTCCAGAGGCAGAAAGTAATGATGGGTTTTTTGATGTATGTATTGTTCAAGAGATGTCCAAGTGGGAACTCCTTTGTATATTTCCATTAGTTTTTAAAGGAAAACATACCTCTTCCCCATCGATAAAGATCATTAAAGGAAAGCAGTTAGAGATTTATTCCTCCTCGGCATTGTTGGTACACGGGGATGGCGAAGTAATTGGACAAACTCCTGCCCGAATTACAATAAAACCATGCGCATTATACGTCTTGTAGAGAATACGTATAAAGAGGCTAAACCCGTGTTTCATCAAAGGCTGAAATTAGGGCTTTCTTCGCTAAAAGTTATTTATTTTTTTCATTTTTTCCAAGGCTTCGTCATAGTCAAATTCAACTAGCGCCACGAACATTCGGTTTATTGTTTGAATAAACCCCTTAATAATCTCAATCATGATCTGTTTGAACACCCCTTTCTTTGATTTGAAGTTTGTCTGTCCATATTATTGAAAGTATGGAATCATTTTAAGTTGATCAAAAAAAGGATTTGCTATTCAGGCTCCTTAAAATTTCTATTTTATTCTTATCGGGTTTTAGAACGTATTATCTTCGTCTTGAGATTTTTTATTTTATAAAACTAATGTAAATTCGAGGTGAGATATTTTGGAGTTTAAGATCATGACATGTAACATTCACCATGGAAAAGGTATGGATAAGCAAATAGATCTTCACCGAACAGCCAAAGTAATTGAAAAAAGTGATGCAGATATCATTGGCCTGAACGAAGTTGATAAACATTATTCTGAGAGAAGTGATTATCTAGACCAGAGTATGTGGCTTGCACAACAATTAAATATGTATCATGCTTTCAGCCCCTCTCTCACTTTGACGTCTAAACAAACAACCACAAAGAGACAGTATGGAAATGCTCTTTTGTCCCGCTTTCCGATCGTATCAGAAAAGAGTTACTTATTTAATTTCATTCCCGGGTTAATTGAAGGAAGATCATTGCTCACCGCCACTGTTGAGCACAACAAAAAGTTATTTGATATTAATGTCACGCATTTAAGTCTTAATCCCATTCTTCACAGGAAACAAATAAATTTTATTGTCAATCAGTTACATAAAAATTCTCATCCTATGATTATCATGGGTGATTGGAATATGAAGCCCGGGTCAAGAGGTTGGAGAAAAATGACTACTGAGTTCCACGATGTATGGGATCATGCGGGTAATGGAACTGGATTTACTTATCCATCTCTTCGACCAAAATTAAGATTGGACTACCTTTTCGTTAGCCCTTCTTTTCAGGTTGATGATGCAGAAGTGATATCAAATCTACCGCATGCATCTGACCATTTGCCATTAAAAGCAACGCTTTTATTCAGTCAATAGAATGAAGAGAATATTGCCGCAATAAACGAATTCTATGGACGACTATGAAAAAATGCTCAAATAATTTCATGTGCGACAATCCATAATAAAACAAGAAATTAATGTTTTTTAGTGAGGAGATAAATGATGACATCACCCCTTTCTCAGAAAAAAAGAGTGATCCTGCTTTTGATTGACACATTAATGGGTTCGACTGTACAAGCTGCCGTAAAGAGTGGACAAGCTCCTGCTTTACAATTTTTTATTGAAAACGGCCGTTACTTTCCCGATGTTGTCAGTCCATTTCCAACTATGTCAGTCAATGTCGACAGCACATTATTAACTGGAGTGTACTGCAATAAACATAAAGTCCCAGGCTTGGTTTGGTATGATCAAAACGAAAAAAGAATTATTAATTACGGAAGTCATGTAAGGGAGCTTTTAAAACTGGGACTGACGCAATCCATGGAAGATATCCTTTATAATTTGAATAATAAGCATTTAAGCAAGCAGCATAAAACGATCCATGAAATTTTAAAAGATAAAGGAATCAAGACGGCTTCAATCAACACGCTTATATATAGGGGAAGTCAACCTAACATATTGAAAGTACCCTTTTTATTATCTTTGTTAACAGGCATGAAAAAAGAGCAAATAACTTATTCTCCAGAGTTGTTTTCGTATGGAGCTTTACACCGGTTTAATCATTTAAAAAAGAACTCTTTCTTTTGGCAAAAATATGGCTTTAATGATAACTTTTCAGCAAACCAATTGAAATATCTTATAAACGAGCATAAACTTCCGCCCTTCACGATTGCTTATTTTCCCAATTTAGATCAAAGCATACATAAGAACGGAAGAAAAGATATAAACGGTATCCATAAGATTGATCAGAATTTGCAAGAAATTTTAAATCAATATGAAACATGGAATGATGCTCTGACCGAGAACATTTGGATTATTCTTGGAGATAATGGTCAAGCATGGATCGATAAAAATCGTCATGAAGCTTTAATTGATTTAAGAAAGCTTTTAAGTTCATACAAAATAGTAAAGTTAAAAAAAGGAATTACGCCACAAGACCAAATTGTTCTTGGTGTTAACGAGAGGATGTCCTATATTTATTCTCTTAACACTGAAAAGGTACCTTTAAGTGATATAGCAAATATCCTGCAAAAAGATAACCGAATTGATGTCATTGCATTTAAAAAAGGAAACACGATAACTGTTACATCCGGAATTCATAATGGACACCTTCATTTTGAACCTGAAGGAGACTTTGTGGATCAATATGGACAATCCTGGTCTTTTGAAGGGAATAAAGAAATATTGGATCTCACCATTTCGAACAAAAAAATTGAATTTGGGGATTACCCCGATGCTTTTGCAAGGTTATATGCATCATTATTCTCACATGAAGGTGAATACATGATTGCAAGTGCGAAACCTGGCTATGAATTCATAGGTGAAGGTTCTCCTACTCATGTGGGTGGTGCAAGTCACGGAGGCTTACACAAACAAGATTCTGTTATTTCAATGATCATTGCAGGTACCGAGTCAACACCGAAGTACTTACGCACATTAGATATAAAGCATTGGCTTTTGTCGTTAATTCAATGAAGTGAACTTCGAGCAATCAGGTTATCCTAACAATTCACTGAACGTGTTTTGTATTACCTTTATTTTAGTTAAACTTCAAACACTCTCAAGGACTTTTTCGTTTTTCTTCAAGGCTATTATCAAGTATATTTATTCTCTTTCTTAATAAGTTCATCATGCTCTTGTATTGAATAGGATTAATTATCAAATACTGTTAATAGCCATTTGATAAAGGAGTGAAAGAAGTGAATAAAGGTAAGGGTACTTCGATTCATTTATTTCTATTATTGTTGGTTACGGCAATTTTTATATGGTCAATGATTAAACCAACAGGCGGTTATTTGACGTGGGCAATGGAGGTGGGACCTGCCGTTGTGGGTCTAATTATCGCGATTGCGACATACAATAAATTTCGTCTCACTACCCTCTCATATATCATTATCGCAATTTTGGCAATCATCATGTTTGTCGGCGGTCATTATACTTACTCAAGAGTTCCCCTATTTAATTGGTTAAAAGACGTTTATGATTTAAAACGAAATCACTACGACCGGTTTGGACATTTAATAAAGGGTTTGATTGTGATAGTCATAAGAGAAATATTATTACGAAAAACACCGTTAACAACAGGGGCCTGGTTATTTACCATTGTGACAAGTATTTCCCTTGCACTCGCTGCTTTATATGAAATCATTGAATGGTTAGTTTCTGTGATAACAAAGGGAGGAAAAGCATCTAAAGACTTTCTGGGTAATCAGGGCGACATCTGGGATTCACAATGGGATATGTCGTTTGCCTTGATTGGTTCCATTCTTGCATTACTCCTCTTCTCAAAATTACATAACCGCCTCATGAAAAAAGAATTAAATGATTAAAACGAAACAATCAGGTGCAAAAACGACTGAAAAAAGCTTTGTAATGTACTTTTCCGCTGTGTTTTGTTGAACCAAAGATATGTCAATTCCTCCAGTAACACTTTTAAACTAGGTGAATAAATTTAGGAATGAAAAGGAGGAATGCTTATGGATCACAACAACGGTTTTCGATTAGAAAACCAACAACCAAACTTTGGGCACCTGGCAGACCAAGATTATAGAGATATCAAAAGCCTATGCAAGAAATACATGAGCTATCATGTTATTGGACATAGAAGTGACGGTTCCAGTATGGACGGAATTCTCGATAGTATGGACGATGGCGGCATAACTATGTTAGTGCCAGAAGATGTTGAAGATGATGATAGACAATTTGGAGGATATGGCAGACGAAGGTACAGAAGATATCGGCGCCGCCGATATCCGTATTCATTCTTTGTTTTCCCATTTTTTGTACCGTTCCCTTATTACTACCCATACTGGTGACAAATTGTCTGAAACCCTCCTAAAGATTATGTCTTGTAATCCTATGAACATTCAAAAGCTGACACCGAATCTTTTCGTGTCAGCTTTTGAATGTTCAAGAAGATTAATTTGCAACTGAAACCAGTTGTACCTTCAAAAGAATAGTAAATTTTGCAGCAGCTTTCGAAACTTCTATTCATTTATTTTTACATTGAGCTATAAGTTTGCTGGAAGGAAAAAGGGCAAAAAAGCAAAGCTTGGAGAAATTTTTGGTGGAAGTCTGGTAAATTAAAATGAGCAATTGCCTTTTTATAGAAAAAGGGGTGGAAATTTTATGGAGTTTATGATTATTTTCAGTCTTCATTTTTTTATCATGGGTTCTTTGGTCCTCTTGATTAGCGGGGCGATTACGTTTATATGTCAAAGGATGCATTTTATTTTTGTAGTTTTATTGATCATGCTGGCAGGCTTTTTTTATACTTTATATTTTGAGGTTGTTAATGAATTAGCTCTGTTCGCGATTTTCTTTAACGCCGTTCTTTCGATTATCGCGATGGGATTAGTCAAATTAGGTCTTTACATGAGGAAAAAAGCTGAAGAGTTAAATTTGAGGGAATAACTTATATCAAAAAGGACATAAAAAGAGCATCGACAAAAATCGACGCTCTTTTTATATTTGGTGCATCCTCGCCGATGGAGGATGCACTTATAAATTAGTTTTGCAGCAACGCTTTTACACGTGCGACAACATTTTCAACCGTAAAACCATACTCTTCGATAATTCTTTCTCCAGGCGCGGATGCCCCAAATTGGTCAATCGCCAATACATCGCCTTCATCGCCTGTGTAACGGTGGAATCCTAAAGAAGCAGCCATTTCGATGCCAAGGCGTTTCTTGACCTCTTTCGGGAGCACGCTTTGTTTGTATTCTTTGCTTTGTGATTCAAAACGATCCCATGACGGCATGCTTACAACGGAAACGTCAATGCCTTCTGCAGCCAGTGCTTCTTGGGCTTTCACGGCCAGGGCTACTTCAGATCCTGAAGCCAACAAGAGTGCGTCGGGCACATCTTTTCCAGCAGGAGAGACGACATAGGCACCTTTTGAAACTCCCTCATATCCATGCTCAACAGAACCTTTTAACGTCGGCAGGTTTTGGCGCGTCAAGACAAGCGCGGTCGGCTTGTCTGTTGATTCGACAGCAAGCTTCCAGGCAGCAGCAGTTTCATTGGCGTCTGCCGGGCGGATCACAGATAAATTCGGCATTGCCCGAAGTGCAGGCAGTTGCTCAACTGGCTCATGCGTCGGACCGTCTTCGCCTACTGCAATGCTATCATGAGTGAATACATAGGTTACAGGCAATCCCATTAACGCTGCAAGGCGAATCGCCGGACGCAGGTAGTCAGAGAAAACAAAGAACGTTCCGCCAAAAACTTTAAGCCCGCCATGAAGCGCCATTCCGTTCAGTGCTGCTGCCATGGCAAATTCACGTACACCAAACCAAATGTTGCGGCCTTCATATGAGTCAGGCGTGTAATCGCCTGTCCCTTTAATCATCGTCTTGTTCGAACCGGCAAGGTCAGCTGAACCACCAAGGAAGAAAGGAAGATTTTTCGCAATGGCATTCAATGCTTCTCCCGAGGATGCGCGGCTTGCTATGCTTGATCCCTCTTCATAAACTGGCAGGTCTTTATCCCAGCCCTCCGGAAGCTCTCCTTTTATTGCTAGTTCAAGCTGTTTTCCAAGTTCCGGAAAATCCTGTTTGTATTGGGAGAACAACTCATTCCATTCCCTCTCTTTTTTGCTGCCGTTATCAGCAATATGTTGCTTAAAGTGGGCATAAACCTCTTCCGGTACATGAAAATCCTCTTCAAACGTCCATTTATAGGCTTCCTTCGTAAGCTTTAACTCATCCGGTCCAAGCGGTGCACCATGCACGTCCGATTTCCCGGATTTGTTAGGCGATCCGAACCCGATAATCGTTTTAACTTCGATTAAAGTTGGATGCTCTGTGTCTTGCCTTGCTTCTTCAAGAGCTTTTGCAATGGCATCAAGATCATTTCCATCTTCGACACGCAAATACTGCCATCCGTAAGATTTGAATCTGTTTTCAACACTTTCAGAGAACGCGCGATTAAGGTCTCCATCAAGCGAAATATCATTTGAATCATAAAGAACTATCATACGGCCAAGTTTTAAATGCCCGGCAAGCGATGCCGCCTCTGCCGAAACACCTTCCATCAAATCCCCATCACCGCATAAGCTATATGTATAGTGATCAATTAATTCATAGTTTCCTCTATTATAAACGGCAGCCAAATGACGTTCAGCCATGGCCAAACCAACTGCCATCGCAATGCCTTGTCCAAGCGGGCCTGTTGTCGCCTCTACTCCAGCTGTATGGCCATATTCAGGATGTCCCGGCGTTTTGCTGCCCCATTGGCGAAATTGTTTCAGATCGTCAATCGATAGGTCATAACCGGCCAGGTGTAGCAAACTGTACAAGAGCATCGAACCATGTCCAGCTGACAGAACAAAACGGTCGCGATTAAACCAATCCGGATTCGCTGGATTTTGGTTCATAAACCTTGTCCATAATGTGTAAGCCATCGGTGCTGCGCCCATTGGCAAGCCCGGGTGACCGGAATTTGCTTTCTCAATAGCATCAATTGAAAGTGTGCGAATAGAGTTTATTGATAACTCATCAATTTTATCAAACATGTGATACATCCCTTCCTTGTATGTTGATTCCCAACCTTAATATTATAGTGATTGAAATTTTTAAACAACCAATTGTTCATCGGTTTCTCAAAAAAAACAACTATTTCTTATTTTTTGACACAATTAATCTGAATATGCACAATGCTTACTTTCGATTATATCATTTCCACATTGCTCAGCTTCTGCAGGGTAATACACACAACCTAAAAAAATAAAAACAAGGAATGCATTGTTTTGCATCCCTGATCTATATCTTAGTGAAGGCGATTTTTGTTCTGGAGCTCTTTTAGTTTGGCAGGTGTTACGTCGTTGCCCTTCGGATCCATAATCGTGACACCTTTTAATGTGTTGAGCATTCCGGAACGAAAGGACTGTAAATATTCTTTGCGCAAAGTTGTTTGCTCTCTTGCCTCAGCTTCTGTTAATCCTGATTGCTTCGCTTTGTTGGCCAGTGCATTGATTCGGGCAAGTTTATCTTTTGACAGCATGGAAAAACTCCTTTACAAAAGTTCTTTAAAGAGGAAATATCATTTACTCCAGCGGCTAGCAGCTTTTAATTGTAGACTAATGGTCATAATACTAAAAACAAGAACTTTTGACAAGGCAAAAGCCTCTATGACTCTGTCGATTGACTATATTCCTGGTATCGTCTGTGGGTGGTAGCCTTCGACACTTCATAACCGAATCCCCTTAGTGTAGCTGCAATCTCAGCGAAAGTCAGCCCGTTTTTCCGCAGACGAACAATTTCCTCAATAGGTACCTCAATTCGGTCTCTGCCTGAGTTCACGCCAAGGTTTTTCAAATTCTTTTCAGGACGGTACCCTTTGCTGACGGCACGGACCATCCCTCTTTTTATTTTTATATTATGGATTTTCCGTTGATACTCCTCAACCATGCCAACTATTTTTAATACCATTGAGTCCGACTCTGACAATTGCAGTTCACCGTTGTCAGCTATGCTGTAAATTTTCACGCCTTCTTTGAAGATGCAGTGCAGGAGTGCTATTTTCGCGTTGCCTCTCCCAAGCCTCGTTTCATCCTGGATAAGAACTGCGTCAATATCGCTGTGCTTGATGATGGTGAGTAGTTGAAGGATTCCTTCCCGGTCGAGTTCATAACCACTTGCTCGTTCTTTAATAGAAGCAATAATATGATATTTGTATTTTTCAGCAAGATTGATTAACTCTTCTTCTTGCCTCAGCAAGGAAGTTTCCTGGGATTCTTTGGTCGTGCTGACCCGGCTGTAAAGAATAGCATTCATTTTTTTAATGCTCCTTATTCACCGGCATAAATTTTAATATCATCCGCCGGTGATTCACCTACGGGAATCACAATTTCATCTCCAGGATAAATTAGATCCCCGCTGATACCGTTAAGCGTTTCTACTAAACTGACAAATTGTTGTGGCGACAATGAGTGTTCATTTGAGAATTCGTTCGATAGCGTCCATAAAGTGTCGCCTTCCGCCACTTTAATTTTCATATAGTTTTCGCCTTCGTCGGGTCCGTTAATTAATAAAGCTGTAGCAAAACTAAACAAAATAAGCAGGATAGCAAAATAGTAGTTGGACCATAGTTTTCTCATCGTTTCCATTTCAAAACACTCCATTTCAGAATATATGTTCGTATTTGTTAAATTGATTATAAATCGAACGTTTGTTTCATGTCAACAAAAAAACTCGAACTTATGTTTGTATACTGTCCACATACATGCTATACTTAATTCAACAATAACCATAACGAGGTGCATAGTTATGCCAAAACTATCGAAACGCCAACAAGATATACTTTCTTTTATTAAAGAAGAAGTGAAAAAAAAGGGATATCCCCCTTCCGTACGGGAAATCGGCGAGGCAGTAGGACTTGCTTCCAGCTCAACCGTCCATGGTCATCTTGCACGGCTTGAAAGCAAAGGACTCATTCGCCGTGACCCTACAAAGCCGCGTGCAATTGAGATACTTGAGTTAGATGAAGCAGCACACATTCCGCAGATTAATGTGAGAAGTGTCCCGATTGTCGGTAAAGTAACAGCCGGTCTGCCGATTACAGCCGTTGAAAATGTTGAGGAATACTTCCCACTTCCCGAACGGCTTGCTCCGGCGGATGATCACGTATTTATGCTTGAAATCATGGGTGATAGTATGATAGAAGCAGGGATTCTTGATGGCGACTATGTGATTGTGAAGCAGCAGCAAACCGCAAATAATGGGGACATTGTCGTAGCAATGACGGAAGAAGATGAAGCGACGGTAAAACGTTTTTTTAAAGAGAAGGACTTTTTTCGCCTCCAGCCTGAAAATTCCACCATGGAACCGATCATCCTCCGCCATGTCTCGATACTTGGAAGGGTAATCGGTGTATACCGCCATATCCATTAATTTATTTGTTAAAGAAAGCAAGCCGAATGGCTTGCTTTGGCTTTTTGGTGACACTATTCTTGCCAACTAAATATATCTTAGTGCAAAAGGTTACAAAAAAGGCAGAAATGAATCTTTATATCCAGTCTCTTGCCATTTATAGTAATCATGGACCACAAAAATTAATCAGAAAATTCGATATATTTACATATATTATCAAGAAAGGAAAACAATTATAATAAATATACAGCAAGAATTAACCTAGGGTCTTTCCAAATATTCGACCGTGGGAGTGTGAAGGAAGTATGTATGAAAACATTGTCTTCGCAACGTTATTTGGTGGGCTTGCCGGGGTTATTGGACATGTTAAAAGCAAGGGCAAAATGATCATGCCACGGAAAACAAAGAAATTTATTTATTTAGGGTTTTTTGAGGACTTTCTAACGGGGGCAATGTCGGCAGCTCTTCTCGTTTTATCTTCGGGGATCAATTCAGTGTTGAACGTTCTCTTTATTTCGATTGTCGCCGGGTTAGGTGGAGAAGCGCTGATCAGAAAATTAGAATTAATACAATGGCAGGAGCAGCAAGACTCTTTGCCCGAAAAAAAACCGGACAACTGCAAAAAAGAATAATAGCCTGAACTATAATCTGTTGAGGTTTTCAACGGATTTTTTTTTGAAACCAATAATGAAAAAAAGTAGATCTTGTCATCCAGATTGCAACTCAAATTTGAGCCTTAACCTAAATTAAAGATGACTCCGCATGTTCAGAATCACCTTTCTTCAATCTTTCAAACTAAGAATTGATTTTTAGTAACCAGTTTGCTCTATACCCCCACCAGCATTCACTAAATAACTTCCGTGTTCTGATAAATCTTTAAATGATCCGTCCGGGAAGACGCCATATTCATGAAAAACGCCGTACTTGTCTTTATAGTAACCGGAAATATAGCTTACCGAATCAGCATCGTCTGAAAAATGAAAGACGATGATGAACTTAACACGATCAGTCATAAGTGCCTCTACATCAACAGCATCGCCATCCAGTGTGTATTCATATCCTTCAACCGCGCCAATGCTGAAATTCCAGAGCTTGTTTCCATTCATGGCCCCTTCTAATTCTACATAATCAACGCCAAACAAACCAATGATCCCACCCTTGCTAAGATGATAATGTGAGGAATCGATCAACTTCCTAATTTCGGTCTCAACGTATACGGTGTCCTTAACAGTTTCTGTTGAGGTATTCACAACTGCGGGCGCTTTTTCTTCATTAACATTTATATTGTTAATCGCGTCAGGCTTTGCCACGCTACTTTTATTATCATCAGTTAACTCTGAGGAATTCACTTCACCAGGTTGATTATTGACGCCATCCTGAAAAAAACGTGCAGAATAGTCTTTTTGTTGACTTTTTATTAATGAATGAGTTGAATTGGTATCTGCCATTACTCTCGTCTCGTAAGAATCTGTCCGCGTGGAACCATTTTCAGCAGAATAATGGTAAGAACCAGCTAAAAAAATCGAGGCAAAGCTAAAACTCATTACCACTAACCTTTTTTTCAAATTGATCACTCCCCTTTTCTCTCTTTACATATATAGACGAGTTTATGGTTAAAAATGCCTCATATTTTACAAAAATATTTCATTGATAACTCAAGAATTTTTAACTATAATTTTCGGTTCATGGGTATATGAATCGTTTTTCGCTAATATTTTATTACATTTTTATTACAGGTATTTCAACTTATCCGATTAATCAAAATTTCGTGTGGACATTTTGCAAACCCATGCGACTGCCCGTGGCACAAAAAGCACCCCAATAGGTGGCTGCTAACCTTCGACTACTGCAGAATCTTTCTTTCTTATTAGATATATTTTATAGCTGAGTACCCTCGTTCTAATTCTTTCCCCTTCCAAACTTTTAAGCTCATAAATATCTATATTAGAAATTAATACCTCATTCTTTTCTGTCAGAAAAATATTATATCTAAAAAACAAAAAAAGTGGATTTAGGTAAACTAAGCTGTTTTTCACATAGATAAATCCCAATAAAGAAAACAGCCCAGCGTTAACTAGCAAGCTATTTGCTTTTGTTATATCTATAGACAATATTGGAACCAGGTAGGTTACGACATAACTAAGTAAGTTATCTTCTGTTTTGCTGATCCCTTCAAACTGATGCTTTTCATTGAGATTAATCTTCATAATAATAAAAAGGGAAGAAACAGATATAGCTATCAAAACTAAGATCGAATAGCTGAAAAGAGAGGGTAAAACATGTTCGAATAGGAGTATACTTTTTATTCTTGTCCAAGATATATAATAATTGTAGTTATCAATAATTAGTAAAACATAAAGAGGAAAAAACGATGATACGTATAAACCAATTCTAAACAGTACTGAAACCATCGACAATCACCCTTACCTTGTTATACTCCTTCATCAACACCTTCTCTGTTGTTAATCAAACTCCGATAAAACGAGTCCCTCATAAGTCTGGTTATATCAAGTAATTGAGATTTGTCTTCATATACTAGCATTGTATTTTCTTCTACCAGTTCAATGTTTAAGTCAAATATATCAATAACATGAATTACGTTTTCGAAATTCTCGAAAACCTGATGAATTCTATCCTCCTCTGTTAGTAATTTTGTTAATGCCCTTGTAATTCTCCCATCGGATAGACAATCTTCTCTGAATTGATCAAAATTTCTAATTCGATTTGCTCGTCCAACTAGATCAAGGGTTTGAGTAGCTCTTTCATGATATTGGTCTTGAATTGAAAAGATTCTCTCCAGAGATATATGATTAAGTATTAACATATCTTCCCCGAAGATAACAATATCAATATTTGGGTCAAGCCCTAACAATGTATCGTCTAACTTTTCAAAATCGCCTGCAGCAAATCTGCCTATAAACCCGTTACCCTTAGCTAATTTGTTGAACTTGGTAACTCGTCTAAAAAAAAGGACATCCCCTCTATTGTCAATATGTATTTTAAGACAGTAAAACGTTAATTTACTTACTTCTTCGGGATCAATTGTTGTTCGCGTTACTAAATCCTCATTCATACTTTCGAGTATGCCATTAAAGCTAGCTACTTGATTAGGGGAGTATGTTTCTATAAACCCTTCAATTGTTCCAACAGGGCTAAAAGGACGCTGTTCAACTTCGCTAACTTTTGCTAAAGCAGATGTAACTAAATTCTTTAATTCAATTTGT
The DNA here is from genome assembly GCF_002860225.1 of Bacillus sp. V33-4. Lineage (NCBI taxonomy): Bacteria > Bacillati > Bacillota > Bacilli > Caryophanales > Bacillaceae > Bacillus > Bacillus sp. V33-4. Next base: position 45,416 of record NZ_PGVC01000018.1, on the reverse strand, counting down.
AGCCGGCTTCCTATAGTTGGAGAAAATGATAAATATCTGCCGTTAGGTCTTTTCCTTGTAAAATATAATCTTATATCCAAGTCGTCGTCATTTAGTCCGCTCAATAATTCTAAAACATCAGCTACGTTCATGTTTTTCCCCCTTTCGTCTAAATATTTCGATAAAAGGGGGAAATTCCCTGCAAAAATTATTAAAATGAGCAATTGTATATATAGTGATCCCGGTTTTTTGTGTACTCATCGCCATTCTCCTCATAATAAAGAGCATTTTATCGAGCAGCTATCGACAAGCCGAGTATCTATAATTAAAAAAACCCTCAACACCAAATTAGTGTCAAGGGTTTCGTCAATCTTAATACATCGACATATACTGTTCGCGTTCCCAAGGATGAACCTGAGTGCGAAACATATCCCACTCAATCTCTTTTGCTTCGATAAAGTGTTCGAGAATATGCTCACCCAATGCAGAGGTCATGACTTCGTTTGCTTTTAACGCATCAAGAGCCTGTGCCAATGTTGCCGGCAGGTCATCAATTCCTTCAGCCATACGCTCTTCTTTGTTCATCACATAAATGTTGCGGTCAACTGGAGCTGGAGGATTCAGTTCGTTTCTGATTCCGTCGAGGCCTGCTTTTAAAAGCACTGCCATTGCCAAGTATGGATTTGCAGCCGGGTCTACGCTGCGCACCTCAACACGTGTGCTGACTCCGCGTGAAGCCGGGATACGGATCAATGGTGAACGGTTGCGTGCTGACCAAGCTACATAACATGGAGCCTCATAACCAGGCACTAAACGCTTATATGAGTTTACAGTCGGGTTTGTAACCGCCGTAAAGCTCTTTGCGTTTTTAATGATTCCGGCTATGAAATGACGCGCTGTGTCGCTTAGCTCAAGATTACCGCTTGGATCATAAAACGCGTTTTCGCCGTTTTTGAATAATGATACGTTACAGTGCATTCCTGATCCGTTAACACCAAACAAAGGTTTTGGCATGAACGTCGCATGCAGGCCGTGTTTGCGGGCAATTGTCTTTACAACGAGCTTAAACGTTTGGATATAATCACATGCTTTGATTGCATCAGCATATTTAAAATCGATTTCGTGCTGACCTGGAGCCACTTCATGGTGGGATGCTTCAATTTCGAAGCCCATTTCTTCAAGTTCAAGTACGATGTCACGGCGGCAGTTTTCGCCTAGATCTGTAGGTGCCAAATCAAAGTATCCGCCATTATCGTTAAGCTCTAACGTCGGCTCCCCGTGCTGGTCAAGCTTGAAGAGGAAAAATTCCGGTTCTGGCCCTAGATTAAAATTAGAGAAGCCTAGGTCTTCCATTTCTTTAAGGATTCTGCGCAAGTTGTTACGCGGATCTCCCTCGAATGGGGTGCCGTCAGCATTATAAATATCACAGATTAAACGGGCAACTTTACCTTTTTCAGCAGTCCAAGGGAATATGACCCAAGTATCCAAATCAGGGAATAAATACATATCAGATTCTTCAATCCGAACAAATCCTTCGATCGAAGAACCATCAAACATCATTTTATTATCCAATGCCTTATCAAGTTGGCTGATTGGAATTTCAACGTTTTTGATCGTCCCTAAAATATCTGTAAACTGGAGACGAATAAATTTAACATTTTCTTCTTTTGACATGCGTACGATGTCTTCTTTTGAATACTTAGCCATTAAAATGGTTCCTCCCTTAGTTAATGCTCTATATTTTTATTTATTATTAATGGAAAAAGCGTGACATATCCCCCTGGCGAAGCGATGAGCGGTTAAATCTGCCCGCCTGCATCAACTCACTTCTCAACAGCTTTCTAAGCTCGTCATCGGAAAGATCACGCCGCACTTTTTCCGCTTGCTGCTCCATTTCCGCCGTTAAAGTTTGCTGTTCCTTCACGGAAAACAGCTGCTTGATTCCGGCCATGTTCACACCTTGGTCAATTAAATCTTTGATTTCCAAGAGAACATCAATATCATTTAAAGAAAAGAGGCGTCTTTTCCCATCGGTTCTTGCCGGAGAAATTAATCCATGCTCTTCATAATATCGAATTTGCCTCGCGGTTAAATCGGTAAGCTGCATGACAGTTCCTATTTGAAAAAGCGGCATCGAACGACGAATTTCTCTTCCACTCAAGACGGTTCCTCCTTTTCCGTATTCCACTATACCGTCATTATATTTCATGTAAGTTTTTCTGTCAATCAAATGTTAGATTTTCTAACATATAAAATTTTTACCCATAAATAAACAGGACAACTAGCGATCTAGCTGTCCTGTTATATATTTGCCTATTATAATTGAATTAAACCTTTTCTGTTTAAATGGTCTATTGCGATACAAATGGCCATCTTCACATGGGAATAAGTTAATCCGCCCTGCACATAAGCGACATACGGCGGCCGCGTCGGGCCGTCTGCGGTAAGCTCAATGCTCGCTCCCTGGATAAAAGTGCCAGACGCCATGATTACGTCATCCTCATATCCCGGCATATAACTGGGGTATGGAGTTACATGAGAATTGATCGGTGAAGCAAATTGAATCGCCTGGCAAAAAGCGACCATTTTTTCACGATCATCAAATTGAACGGCCTGGATTAAATCAGTTCGCTCCGCGTCCCATTTCGGCGAAGAATTCATGCCGAGCGATTCCAGTAAGGCTGCTGTAAAAACAGCTCCTTTCAATGCCTGGCCTGTTGCATGCGGCGCTAAAAAGAAGCCCTGGTACATTTCCTGCAAGCTATAAAGGGAAGCGCCCGCCTCCGCACCGATTCCGGGCGAAGTCATCCGGTACGAGCAGGCATCCACCCATTCTTGTTTGCCAACAATATAGCCGCCGGTTTTGGCTAAACCGCCTCCCGGGTTTTTAATCAGTGACCCGGCGATCAAATCGGCACCGACATGGCACGGCTCCAGCTCTTCAACAAACTCCCCATAGCAGTTGTCGACAAATACGACTACATCGTTTTTTATTTCTTTGACAAAGCGGATCATTTCTTCGATTGCACGGATTGTAAACGAAGGCCTTGTCGCATATCCTTTGGAACGCTGGATTCCGATCATTTTTGTATTCGGCTTGATCGCCTTGCCAACGGCTTGAAAGTCAATTTTTCCGTCTTCAGCAAGTGGAACGCTGTTATAGCTAATGCCGAATTCTTTTAAAGAACCGTTTCCGGTTCCCCTGATTCCGACAATTTCCTCAAGAGTGTCGTAAGGCTTGCCCGTTATATAGAGAAGCTCATCACCAGGGCGCAGGACTCCAAATAGCGCAATTGAGATCGCATGCGTTCCGGAAATGATTTGCGGCCGGACGAGGCCTGCTTCGCCGCCGAACACATCCGCATATACTTTTTCGAGCGTCTCCCGCCCTGCATCATCATACCCATAACCGGTCGTTGGGATGAAGTGAGAATCACTGACACGATGTTTTTGAAAACTTTGCAGCACTGTAAACTGATTCGTATCGATCCGCTCATCGATTCTTTTATGAACGTCCGCAATTTTTTTCTCTATTTCCTTGACGAGCGGATAAAGTTTTTCCCCTGATTGTAAATGCTGAAACATGCTGCCTCTCCTAACTAATCTGAAATTCTTTTAATTGCCCTGCTATATGGTGGTCTTCAAGTGCGAACCCTTTGCATACGTAATGCTGTTTATCTTCACTAAAAGACAGCTCCCTGAGGATCGTTTCGTTTTTTAACTGCGAAAGCAGCTTCCCTTCGGTCGATGGAATATGAACATGATACGGCTCCATCAGGTCGAGGATGATTTCCTCTGCTTTCAGCTTTAACTGGTCGCGGTCCTCTTTTTCAAACGCACTGATAAAAATAGTTTGCGTTTTCGCAGTCGGCACAAAATCCGGGTGCTGCAGATCCCTCTTGTTATAGACGGTCAACTGTGGGATATCTTTAATTTTGAGTTCTTCCAGCAGTTGGTTGACCGTCTTTTCATGCTGAAAATAATCGGGATTTGACATATCGACAACATGAAGGAGCAAATCGGCTTCCTTTACTTCTTCAAGCGTCGATCGGAACGCTGCGACAAGTGTTGTCGGTAAATCCTGAATAAAGCCGACCGTGTCAGTAAGCAGCGTCATAAAACCGCTCGGTAAAATCAATTTTCTCGTCATCGGGTCGAGCGTCGCAAACAGCTGATCCTCTTCAAAAGAGTCAGCTTCTGCAAGGCGGTTAAACAGGGTTGACTTCCCGGCATTGGTATAGCCAACGAGGGCAATTTGAAACGTCTTATTCTTTTTCCTTCGTTCCCGGTAACGGTCGCGATGCTGAACGATGGTGTCCAGCTGTGATTTTATATCATCAATGCGGCGTCTGATGTGGCGTCGGTCCGATTCAAGCTTTGTTTCACCAGGCCCTCTCGTTCCAATCCCGGCCCCTAATCTGGACATCTCGATTCCTTTACCGGCAAGGCGCGGCAGCAAATATTGAAGCTGGGCAAGTTCGACCTGGAGCTTCCCTTCTTTCGATCGGGCCCTTTGTGCAAAAATATCCAGAATCAATTGCGTCCGGTCAATGACCCTCGCATCAAGCTGGGCAGACAGATTCCTGAGCTGGCTTGGCGACAGTTCATCATTGCAAATGATAATATCTGCTTCAAACTCTTTTTCCAAAGCCTTTAGTTCCTCGATCTTCCCTTTTCCTATATATGTAGAAGGATGGATTCTTTCCCGCTTCTGAACGACGGAAACAAGCACCCTGCCTTTCGCTGTTTCCGTTAATGCGGCTAACTCATCCATTGAATATTGAAAACGGAGATCGTCGTTGTCACCGGTTTGGCAGCCGAGAAGAATAACCTTTTCGAACTCTGTACGCTGTTCCATGTATATTCCCCCTCTCATGTTCTTTCTTTTAAATATCATACCAAAAATAATTTTTTAATCCTAATTTCATCTTGATTACAACCAAACAAACGGCCGGAAACTCGATCTCCGGCCGTTTTCTTTATGATTCAATTCCTAAACGCTTGGTTGTTCATCGTTAATCTTCTTCAAAAACAAGATCGTTGCTGCGGATTGTCATTAAGTCATGGCGGTCATAGCTGCTTTGCATCAGCAATCTCATCGCCTGGCATCTGATCGACTTTTCGATAATATTCCGCACGTAACGGCCATTCGAAAAACTGGCCGGATTCAGAACGGATTTCACCCAGATTAAATGTTCGCGCAGCTTCCGATCCGCTTCATGGCTTAAAGTGTATTCTCTGTCCTTCAACATTCTGCTGCCGATTTCCATCAGCTGCTCAATCGTATAATCCGGAAAGTCAACAACAAGCGGAAACCGCGAGTACAGGCCGGGATTCAATGTTAAAAAGTAATCCATTTCACGGGAATAGCCTGCCAGTATTAAAATAAATTCATGCTGTTTATCTTCCATGTGCTTGACAAGCGTATCAATCGCTTCCTTGCCAAAATCCTTTTCCCCGCCCCGGCCGAGCGAATAGGCTTCATCAATGAACAAGATGCCACCGATCGATTTCTTGATTAAATCCCGGGTTTTCTGGGCGGTGTGCCCGATATACTCCCCGACGAGATCGGCACGTTCCGCTTCGATTAAATGTCCTTTCGACAAAACATTCATTTTTAAAAACAGCTTGCCTATCAGTCTTGCAACCGTTGTTTTCCCAGTGCCGGGATTGCCCTTAAACATCATATGGAGAGCCTGCCGTTCCGCTTTCATCCCAAGCGCCTCCCGCTTCTTGTTCACATAAATCCAGGCGTATATTTCCTTTATCATTCTTTTCATTTCATCCATGCCAACCAGTCCGGCAAGCTCATCTTCAATTTCTATTAAAGCAGTATGCTCGGAAGGGATCGCTTGATGAACTTGTTGGGTGTCAGGCAGTTCTTTTGCAAGAGCTTTTCGCTTTTGATTATTCAGAACTATACTTATTTGGCCATTATTTTTCAGGCGCATAGGTTGGTCCACAGCTATCACCTCACCATCTCAAAACAGTATACGCTAAAAAAAAACAGTTGTGACAAAAGCCCAGTTATCCCGATAAAACGTCGATGTCTCGCTTGATATGCTTCCTTGGTCTTTAGGCAGATACAGACCAAGTACCTAAAAACCGACATAAATATTTACGAATCTACAATGACCGCGCCTGTGCTGTCGTTTCCTGCGCTTTCCCGAGAAATAATTTCTGACTTTTCTTAAATTTCCAAAGAAACTGACTCAGGCCGTTTCGACAAGAGACTCGTGGCTTTGGCGTATCATCTTATATGTATTCAGCTTGATTACAATTCATTAATGCAATTTTATTGGATGGCGGAATTACATGGGGTTTTCCTTATTAAAATAAAAATCAGCCCGCATAAACACGGGCTGCGCTGGTATAGTATTCAGATTTAAACTTACTGCTGCGGTGCTTCCATATCAATTTGAACATTGCGCTGTGGCGCGAATGTGGAAATAGCATGTTTATAAACGAGCTGCTGCTTACCTTCCGATTCAAACAGAACCGTAAAGTTATCAAAGCCTTTAATCTGCCCCCTTATTTGAAAACCATTTAATAAAAACACCGTTACGTGCACGCCATCTTTGCGAAGCTGGTTCAAGAACTGGTCCTGAATATTGATCGACTGTTTCATCATTGGGATCCTCCTCTTTTATCTCTATTAGTATGTATTCGATTTTATTTCAAGCTTTCCTTCAATAAAAGCTGAAATTTCCGCGATTTTTTTTGCGAGTTGGGAATTATCCAATACATCCGTCATATCAAACCATTCCACATTGAGTTTATTTCGAAACCAAGTTAGCTGCCTTTTCGCATATCGCCTGGAATTTTGCTTTAAATTCTCAACCGCTTCTTCGATCGTCACCTTACCATCAAAGAAGTCATAAAGCTCTTTATATCCGATTGCCTGTATTGACTGACAGTCGCGCAGTCCCCGTGAATAGAGGAGTTCGACCTCGTCTATCAACCCCGCTTTCACCATCTCATCAACACGCTGATTGATCCGGTCATATAAACGGACTCTTTCCATTGTTAATCCAATCAATGCGGTTTCATACAAAACTTCAGGAAGTTGGCTGCTTTGAAGGTCAGACATTGTTTTTCCGGTACAATGATAGATTTCCAGTGCCCTGATGACACGCCGCGTGTTATTCGGATGAATCCTTTCCGCACTGTCCGGGTCTAGATGATGTAATTTATCGAAAAGTGCCTCATTCCCTTCGCGTTTAGCAAATTCTTCAAGCTGTTTTCGGAATGGTTCATCAGAAGGTGCATCGGAAAATTTATAATCAAAAATGGCGGATTGAATATAAAGTCCTGTCCCTCCAACAATCATTGGAAGCTTGTTACGGGAAGAGATTTCAGCGATTTTGGCGCGGACAAGCACTTGAAACTCCGCTGCCGAAAAGGGCTCGTCAGGGTTTTTAATATCGATTAAATGATGGGGAATCCCATCCATTTCTTTTTTCGTTATTTTCGCTGTCCCGATATCCATCCCCTTATAAATCTGCATCGAATCACCGCTGATAATTTCACCATTATATTTCTTTGCAAGTTCAATGCTCAGCTTTGTTTTTCCAACTGCTGTCGGCCCGATTAGAACAATAAGCTTCTCTTTTTTCATGAATCTTTTCACACTGCCTTTTTCGGATGCTTTAAAGAGGATAACCAAAAAACGGGCCTATCCTTTTTGTCTATCGTACCACAATTATTTTCCGCAGTTGAACATCTAAGCATTATGACCATAAATGTCGCTTTCTATTCAGGGATTTTTCGGTTCTTAATTTACCAAACATGATAAATTTTTCATCTTTCATTACAGTTCGTTAACGTTTTGTTAACAATGGCGTGCCTGGGCCCAATTTCATGGTACCTTTATGTGTAGATTTATCCTATGAAAAGCTAATAAACAGAAACTGGGTGATGATTGATGCTGTCAACTTCAGAAATTGGAATTGATTTAGGAACTGCAAATATTTTGGTGTACAGCAAAAATAAAGGGATCGCTTTAAACGAACCCTCTGTTGTCGCCATTGATACAGAAACAAAAAATATTTTAGCAGTTGGAAAAGAAGCGAAAGAGATGATCGGAAAAACACCGGGTAAGATTGTCGCAATCCGGCCGTTAAAAGATGGTGTAATTGCCGATTTTGATGTGACGACTGAAATGCTTAAAAACGTTATGAGAAAAGCATCCAAGAAGATCGGTCTCACGATTCGTAAGCCGAATGTGGTTGTCTGCACACCTTCAGGCTCGACCAGCGTTGAAAGACGTGCTATTCACGATGCGGTCAGGAATGCCGGTGCAAAAAAGGTCCATTTAATCGAAGAACCGGTTGCTGCAGCAATTGGTGCGGGACTGCCTGTTGATGAGCCTGTTGCCAATGTCATCGTCGACATCGGAGGCGGAACAACAGAAGTTGCGATTATTTCATTCGGCGGTGTCGTTGCCTGCCATTCAATCCGGATTGCCGGTGATCGGCTCGATGATGATATTGTTCAATATGTACGCAAGGTATATAATGTTCTGATTGGAGAAAGGACAGCGGAAAAAATCAAAATGGAAATCGGCTACGCCATGATTGACCATGATGAGCTCACTATGGATATTCGCGGCCGCGATCTTGTGACCGGGCTGCCGAAAACAATCGCCCTATCATCCTATGAAATTCGTGATGCCCTTAAGGAATCACTCTCACATATTTTAGAAGCGATTCGCGCGACCCTCGAGGATTGCCCTGCTGAATTGAGCGGAGATATTGTCGACAGAGGCGTGATCCTCACCGGAGGCGGTGCGCTGATGAAAGGAATGCAAGATTGGCTGAGCAAAGAAATCGTCGTTCCCGTCCACCTTGCGCCCAGTCCGCTTGAATCTGTAGCGATCGGAACCGGAAAAGCTCTGCAATTCATTCATAAGCTTCAAAAAGCGGTTAGATAATCAAAATAACAGGATAAAACGCCTCATATTCATTGGAGGCGTTTTTATTTATTTCAGATCAACTGTGACTTTTCTTTACTGTTGATCTTTACTAACAAGTGTGTACCTCTGTTCGTTAACCTTTTCGAGCAATGGACTAATTTTCTCTAATGAAAAGATGTGAAGCTCGTGCATCGCACGGGTGCAGGCAGTATATAGCAGCTTCCGCTCGCTTTCTCTTTTATAGCTTGAGCTATCATACATTATGACCGCATCAAATTCAATACCCTTTGCCAAGTATGCCGGAATAACCAGTACTCCCTGATCATACCCGGACGTACCTTTTTCAATTAACCGTTTCTCAATCCCGTCCAAGCTTTGATAGGCTTGACGGCTTTCATCAACCGTTTTACAAATAACGGCAATCGTCTTATGCCCTAGTTGTAAAAGAGTTTGTATCGTGTTAGTCATCGAATGGAAAAGCTCATCAAAACTGCGAACGACAGTCAAGACCGGTTTGCGGCCATGCCTGTTAAAAGGTTCAATGTTCACAGCGTCAATGATTTCGCTTGTAAATTCGACAATCTCTTTAGTCGACCTGTAGGTTCGATTGAGAACAATCGTTTCTTGCGCATCATCACCATCGATATCAGCAGCAAGAATCGATATGGAGTCTGTCGCATTGGCATAAATCGCCTGGTTTAAATCTCCCAATAACGTCATTTTGCTATAAGGAAACTGATCCTTCAAAAAAGCGAATTGGAATGGAGAATAATCCTGGGCTTCGTCAATAAAGATATGGCGGATTGCGGTGTTGGACTTTTTACCTTCGATCTTATCTTGTAAATAGAGAAACGCGGTTGTGTCTTCGTAAGATATTTCGCGGGCCGCGTCCAATTTTTTGATTGTCATGGAACAAATGGCCGGCCATTGCTCCGGAACTTTGATGCCCCCGGGAACATCATGGCGAAACAGCCTATTGTATACGGCAAGGATATCAATAAATTTTAAGCGTTTCACTTGCGCAAACAAAGGTCTAAACCTCTTCTTGACGATCGATTGAGCGAGAAGCTGCCGCTCTCTTTCAAAATCATCAAAGCTGTCTTCCGAAAAACGTTGTTTCTTTTGCAGGTGTTTAAATGCTTCCAGATAATCTTCTTTTTCCAAGTATTGCAATTCTTCTTCTACCCATTCTTGTTCCACTTCCAGTTGCATCGCTTTCCTGAGCTCTCTTAGAAGCTTGGCTTTTAACAGTTCTACGCGGTTTGGAATCGACATTCCGCGATCGAAAGAATAGAAATATTGATAAATTTGTTCCTTGCTGATTAATGTTTGTTTGCGGAAATTTAAGTCTTTAAAAACAAGTCCTTCATTTGCCAAAGACCCGATATATTCATCAATCAGCTCCTTAAAATCAAGACTAGATTTAAAACGGATACTCTTGACCCGGTCATCATAATCAGGATCATCACAGTCGGCCAGCAAGTACTCCATTTGTGTATAAGCATCTTCACCTTGAAGATCATGGTTCATCCGGCTGTTCACATATTCCTGATAGGTGGTTTGTTCCATGTTTTCTTCACCCAGTTCTGGGAGCACGGAAGAAACATAGCTATTAAATAAAGGATTGGGAGAAAACAGCAGTATATTTTCCGGATTTAGCGTTCCTCGATGGCGATAAAGCAAATAGGCGACCCTTTGCAGTGCTGCTGAGGTCTTCCCGCTTCCGGCAACACCTTTTACAATTAATAGTTTGTTTTTTTCATTCCTGATGATTTGATTTTGTTCCTTTTGAATCGTTGCGACAATAGTTTTCATTTGTGTATCAGCATGATTGCCGAGCACCTCGATGAGAAGCTGGTCGCCGATCGTGAGCCCGGTATCAAACATGCCGGTCAGCTCTGCGGCGCGAATAATAAACTGGCGCTTTAACGTTATCTCGCCTGCAATTAATCCAGACGGCGTCTCGTACTCGGCTGGACCGGGAATGAAATCATAATAGAGGCTTGAAATGGGTGCGCGCCAATCATAAATGAGAAATTGGTCTTTGTCTTCATCGCGAAAAGAAGCAATCCCGAGATAGATCGCATCGGCTGCAGGTTCACCATCTTCACTAAAGTCGATACGCCCAAAATAAGGTGAATTCCGCAATCTTTCAAGCGTTTTTTCGGCAACACTAAATTGTCGCTCACTTCTTTCGCGTTCTGCCAAAAGCTCAACCTGTTGCTTTATACTCGTATATGTTTCAGCAATGTCATCGGCTTCATCAAAGTTGACAGTGACATCATTCCAAAACGTCTTGCGAATTTCGGAAGCATCTGCTTTAACACGGTTTGACCCTTTAGTTAATTTTTCAATTTGCCTGTTGATTTTATTAACTACATGGTTGACTCTTGCTTGTTCCTGCTGCCACTCCATATTGCGATTATTCACTCAGGTCACTTCCCGGTAAAGTTTTTTAGTCTAACCATTGACAATCATTTTTTATTATGATAATGTTATTATAGACTATTTTTATACATATTTTTTATACGCGCAAAAAAAGTTAGACCAATATTCAGATTAGCAGACACACCTGTATTTTTCAAGGGTGTTTTTTTATTTTTTACAAAATATAACCCTTCATCCAGAGAGTCGGAGAAGGGAACTTCAATGTGCATTTCTATCATGATGGGTTCTTTCTCAATCTGTTGAAATACAAAAATACCGGCAGTGGAATCACTATAAAGCCGAGACTTTTAATGATTTGATTCTTGGCATTCTCCCTGATTCGATGGCGTTCGTCAATGACTACTTGCTTATAATCCTCACGAAGTTCTTGCTCTGATAGATTAGTTTTTTGCTCCGCTCCCTTTTCATATTCCCTCATTTGTGTGTATTCCTGAAAACTCTGATAATAGTTTGGTGGAGCAATCAAGTCCGCAGAAGCCATAAAAATGGATATACCGCCGCCCAGAACCATCATTAAGGTCGCAAACGAGACGAGATTCGTATATAAATGCCTGATCACAGTCTCCTCCCCCTTCTCCTTATTTTTCACAGTATAAACGATCACAAATAAGATGATCGCGAACACCGAAAGCAAAATGCCAAGCATACTGACGACGACCAATAACCCACCCCCATGCTTTCCTGTTAATTTAAATATATGCTTATATGTGGAAAGACACCAGCTTATTTTTCCGATTTTTCTCTAGATTAGACTTAGTGTCACGAAATGTAGCATTTTACTCTATAAGAAGAGAGAAAATAACAGTGATTGCACCGCCGATGACTGCTGTTAAAACGGAAGTGACAATTGCATTCGTGAATGTCCGTCTCAGCCACTTTGTATCTTCCTTTATCTCTTCCAGGTCACTTTGAATAGATTGGATGATCTGGTCTTGAATCAGCTGTTTTTCTTGCAATCTGCGAATGTCACCTCTGATTTCATCAATATCATTTTCTATCGTGTCCTGCCAGGTTACGATATCTTCTTTTTTCACTCCCGATTGCCCCTCCCTTCTTATTCAGGATCATGTAAAATTAATAAAACCCCCATGCATTCATGGAGGAATCACTGTTGTTGTCTGGATCTACTGTGTCACTAAAACTTTAAAATAGCCTGCAACTCCTCCTGATATATTATATTGATAGTTAGAATAATTGCTTGTACGATTAACTATCGCCAAGTCTTTTATTACAAAAAAAACTAAAAAAGCGTCTCCCCGCTATACGGAAAGACGATTATTTATAGACTATCATCGCTACAATACGCGCACCTTGAATATGTACTCCATCTAAACAGGTGCCGTAATGTCACGGAATCAAAGCTTTTCATGTGGTGTTGGAATAATAACGTTAAGGCTCTGTTAAACAATAATATCGATTTTTCTGTAAAAATAAAGGACCCCATTCGAGGTCCTTTATTTGGACTACTTAATCACAACAGTTGAACAATTGATTGGGCAGAAGGTGGTAAGTGGACACAAAGCAACTTAGTCAATTTTTTCATATAATAATCGCCCGTAATCAGGCGGTTTTCTCATTTTGTAGTGATTGTATCGTTCTTGGACGTCCTTCCTCCCAAGCGATATATCCGGCTTTTCTTAAACGGACTAAATGGCCTGTCACCGTTGCCGGTGATGCAAGGTCAACCATCTTACCGATTTCCCGTATCGCTGGTGGATATCCATGGGCTTTAATATATAGATTGATCGCTCCTACTATACGCCTCTGTCTGTTCGATAACTTATGCATAAAATTGTTCCTCCCTTTGATTTGACCGCTGCAACCGCGAGTATTGAATTAAACTGAATTGTTCATAGCTATCGTTTAGAAAAAGCACAAAGCCTTGTTGTACTTATCATTTATACTGTTTCGAAGAATGTAGGGCTTGTGCTTCACTCATTATCTTCCTTTTTCCTAATCATATACGAACATGCGTTTTATTTCAAGTATTTTTAGAACATTAGTTCGTTTTTAATTTATGATAAGTAAAAAGCACCCAATTAATGGATGCTTGCAACTCTTACTGAATATGATGATTTAACATATTAGGTTGTAGTGAATGGTTAGGAGGGCAAATGGTGGGCAAGACCATTTCCTACCCTCCGAAATCTTGCTACATCACCCGCTTGAACATCTTCTCCATTTCATAGGTGGAGTAATGAATAATGATCGGGCGGCCATGCGGGCATGTAAACGGATCTGTCGTTTGCCTCAGTTTGTCAAGGAGGGCTTGCATGTCTTCATGGCGTAAATAATGGTTTGCTTTAATCGAAGCTTTGCAGCTCATCATGATCGCTGCTTCTTCCCTGAGCTTTTTAATGTCGACCTTTTTCATCGCAAGCAGCTGTTCAATCATCCCTTCAATCATCCTTGGTTCATCTCCCTTTGGAAGCCACTGCGGATGGGAACGGACAATAAAACTATTATTGCCGAACGGTTCAAGAAAAACGCCGACCTTTTCCAATTCATCTTGATATTCTTCGATTTTGATATATTCATCCGCGGAATACTCAAAGGTGAGCGGAACTAGCAATTCTTGCAGCTCGCTCGCGACGTCGCCGACTCTTTCTTTATAAAACTCGTATTTGATTCGCTCCTGGGCGGCATGCTGGTCAATGATATAGAGCCCTTTGTCATTTTGGGCAATAATATACGTCCCATGCATTTGCCCGATTGGATATAAAGGCGGAACCCGATCCGGCAGCTGCTGATCCGTTTTTTCAAAAAAGAAATCATCATCGTCTGTCGGCCGTTCAAATACTTCCTGATTCATTGCTTGGGGTTCAGCGGAAACCGCTGGATTGGTCGCTTCGACAGGCTGAAACGTATTTGCAGGTTCCTTTATTGTACTTTCGTTGCGGCTGCCTTCCATTGATCGGCGACTGTTGAACGACTGGTCACGATTTTCACGAGCTGGCAAATGGTCAAGTTCAAACGCTGTTTGCTCGGAAACAGGCCGGGCTTTTTTTTCGTGAACGAAACCAGTCGGAATCAGTGTTTTCGACTTAAATGTTTGTTTGATGCTATTTGAAATAAGTTCATTTAGTTCATGCTCTTTGCTTAGACGGACTTCCATTTTCGATGGGTGAACATTGACATCAACAAGCAACGGATCCATTTCGATATGAAGAAGTGCGATCGGAAATCTGCCGATTGGCAGGAGTGTATGATACCCTTCCTGAATCGCCTTAACGAGCTGGTAATTTTTAATAAACCGGCCGTTAATCATCGTCGAAATATAGTTGCGCGATGCCCTTGTCACTTCCGGAACTGAAATAAACCCGCTGATTGTAAAATCAAGGCTTTCAGCAGAAATCGTTGTCATGCTTTTGACAATATTCAAGCCGTATATCGCAGCGAGTACCTGGCGGACATCACCATTGCCATTTGTATGCAACAGCTTTCTGCCGTTATGGACAAACCGGATCGATACATGCGGGTTGGCAAGGGCGAGCCGGTTCAACACATCCGTAATATTGCCAAGCTCGGTATGGATCGTTTTCATATATTTTAAGCGGGCTGGTGTATTAAAAAATAGATCGGTAATTGAAATGTCGGTACCCTTTCGGCTCGCTGCTTTTTCAATGACCTCGATTTTCCCGCCTTCAATGACAATCCGTGTTCCGGCATCAGTACCGGTTGACGTTTTCATCTCCAGCCTTGCGACAGAAGCAATGCTCGGGAGGGCTTCGCCGCGAAAACCAAGCGTTCTGATGCGAAACAGGTCGGTTTCATCTTTGATTTTGCTCGTTGCATGACGCTGGAAAGCAACCGGAACATCCTCCGCGTCGATTCCATCGCCATTATCGATGACCCGGATTTTGGCGAGTCCCGCTTCTTCAGCTTCGACCTCGACCAGCGTGCTTCCCGCATCAATGGCATTTTCAACAAGTTCTTTCACGACCGAGGCCGGCCGCTCGACTACCTCGCCTGCGGCAATTTTATTTGAAAGTGCGTCATCCAGCTGAATGATTCGCCCCATTCTTTCCACCTCCCGAGTTGTTTTGTTAAGCAACGCAATTCTTTAATTTGAAAAAAGAACAGTCTATTTAAAAAATAAGATAGTATCTTTCGTTTCCTTGGGCATACTCCTGTTTATTCAGACAACTTCATTCGTTTTTCGGTTTAGCTCATTACATTGTGAATTTTCTCAAGCCTTTAATTTTTTTTGCAGCTCATATAATGTATTTAAAGCCTGGAGCGGCGTTAATTCAAGAATGTTCAAGTCTTTCAGATCGTCAATCAGCTGCTTTTCTTTACGTTTTAACGGGACTTTTTGCTCCCCATGTTCAGCGAAAAACGAGAGCTGTTCCGACGCTTCCGCTGCTGTTGCAGTTGGTTTCCCGGTTTGCTGGCCTTCACGGTTGTCTTTTCGTTCCAGTTCGACGAGTATATCGTTGGCGCGCCTGATCAGTTCGGAAGGTAGCTCGGCCAATTCGGCAACATGAATACCATAGCTTTTATCCGCAGCACCTTCTTTTATTTTATGAAGAAAAACGACTTTCCCGTTTTGCTCAACTGCACTGACATGGACATTTTTCAGGCGCGCAAGCTCAGCTTCCAGCACAGTCAGTTCATGGTAGTGGGTCGAGAACAGCGTTTTTGACCCGATCCGGTCGTGAATGTATTCGATCATCGCCTGGGCGAGTGCCATGCCATCGTAAGTGGATGTTCCGCGGCCAATTTCATCAAAAAGAATCAGGCTGTCCGGGCTCGCATGGACAATCGCATTCCGCGCTTCGAGCATTTCCACCATAAAGGTGCTCTGTCCCGAGATCAAATCATCAGCCGCCCCGATCCGCGTAAATACCTGATCAAAGATTGGCATAATCGCACTGGACGCAGGTACGTAGCAGCCGATTTGCGCCAAAATTGCTGTTAAGGCGATTTGCCGCATATAGGTGCTTTTTCCGGACATGTTTGGCCCGGTAATCAGCAGCATCTCCCGTTCCGCATTCATATCGCAATCATTCGGAACATACTCCTGGGCATTCATCACCTTTTCAACGACCGGATGCCTGCCATCTTTAATGATCATTTTCCGGTCGCTTGAAAATTCCGGTTTTACATAGTGGCGTTCTTCGCTTACAGTGGCAAAGCATTGCAGCGCATCGAGCTCGCTTACTGTTTTGGCAAGCGCCTGGAGCCGCGGAATATATTCCTTGACTTGCTCGCGAATCTCGGCGAACAGCTGGTATTCGAGCTCAACGCTTTTCTCCTCCGCTTGCAAAATTAACGTTTCTTTCTCTTTCAATTCAGGAGTGATATATCTTTCTGCGTTGGCCAGTGTTTGTTTTCGTTCGTACTGCCCTTCCTGAAGCAGGTGGAGGTTGGCTCTTGTCACTTCAATATAATAGCCAAAAATTCGATTATAGCCGATCTTTAGTGATTTTATGCCGGTTTTCTCGCGTTCCTGGCGCTCAAGCTGGGCAATCCACGTTTTACCGTTTCGGCTCGCATCGCGGTAACGATCCAGCTCCTCGTGATAGCCGTCCTGGATGATGTTCCCGTCTTTAAGCGAAAGCGGAGGATTATCAACGATTGCGCGTTCAAGCAACCCGGTAATAGCTTCGCAAGGATCAAGGCTTTCTGCAAGTTTCGCTGCTTCTTCGCCCGGAAGCTTGCCGACCAAATCCTTCAATTCGGGTACTTGTAACAGCGACCGCTTTAACTGCATTAAATCACGTGCATTGACATTGCCAAATGCGACCCTGCCGGCAAGGCGCTCCAGATCATATACTTCCTTCAGCCTTTCACGGAGCTCCTGTCTCTCAAAATAAGATTCTATGAAAATCCCGACAAGCGATTGGCGTCTCAAGATCGCTTCCTTTTCAATAAGAGGCCGGTCCACCCATTGCTTTAAAAGCCTTCCACCCATTGCTGTCATCGTTTCATCAAGCAGCCATAAAAGCGAGCCCTTCTTGCCTTTTGATCGGATTGTCTCGGTTAATTCAAGATTTCGTTTAGAAAAATAATCGATTTTCATATACTGGTGAATTTGATATGGCGCGACCGGCTGTAAATGGTCGAGGCTGCGCTTTTGTGTCCGGTATAAATAGTTCAACAGCCTGGACACTGTCACGCCTAGCATTTCATGACTTACATTTTTTAACAGATTGTGATAAGCTTCTTTACTTGCTGTATCATCTTCAAAGGAAAGAGTCAGGCTGGCACGCTCGCGCATTTTTCGCTGCAGTTCCTCATCAAAGTCGCTTGCAATGACGACTTCCCGTGCCCCGGATAGAGATAGCTCATTTAAAACCTCTTCAAAACTGCCTGACAGCAGGGTAGCCCGGCTTTCACCGGTTGTAATATCACTGCAAATAAATCCGTATGTATTGTTTTCAAAAATGCTGATCGCAGCGATATAGTTATTTTCCTTATCATTCAGTCCTTTGCCTTCCATCATCGTTCCAGGCGTAATCAGCTGGACAACTTCCCGTTTGACAACGCCTTTCGCCTGTTTTGGATCCTCTGTTTGTTCACAGATGGCAACCTTGTAGCCTTTTTCAATCAGCTGTTCAATATAAGCAGGCGCAGAATGGTATGGAACCCCGCACATTGGAATCCGGTCGTCGCCGCCGCCATCCCGGCTTGTTAATGTAATCTCAAGCTCCTGCGATGCCTTGATTGCATCGTCAAAAAACATTTCGTAAAAGTCACCCAAGCGAAAAAATAAAAAGGCATCCTGGTAATCTGCCTTTACTTGCAAGTATTGCAGTATCATCGGCGTATAAGCAGCCATAATATCCCCCAACATTCTTCTATTTCTTTCGACAATCTATTATATCACAAATAGAGGATTGACTTAAGGTGCTGCTTCACGAGGAAAAAAGAAAAACTAGGAAGCAAATTCTTCCTAGTTGCCAGTTATTCCTCTTCACTTCCTACTAAGAAGTCAGGATTCAATTCTTCAAATTCTTCATCGTCAACATCCATGCCCCAATCATCATCGTCACCTTCAACTTCATCAGGGTAAATGGCTACACATACCTTTGTTTCTCCGATTACTTCAACGAGAAACTCTCTTTCAACATGAACGATGATTTTGTTTCCGTTAGGAGAAATAACGGCTTCGACACAGTTCGGCTGCTGTAACACCCGGACGACTACATCCTCCTGTTCATCAAGACCTTCAAGGTCGCGGTACTTAGTTTTAATGACATCTGGATACGTTAACCGTTCAGTAACTACTTCTGTTTTTGTATTATCATCAAAGGAGTACCAAACGTTAATGTCATAGGAGCCGCTGACTTCCACTGTTTTACCGGCCTTGTTTGCCTCATACTTATGGTTGATAATCCAACAGCCGAGGATACTGGACGGATGGTGCGCGGGGTTGATCGTATGATTGGACTGGGTAAACTTGCGCCCTTTCGCTACGACCGCTTTTGTTATAATCTCTCTGTATTCTCCCATTGCGAGCAAACCCTCCTCATTCATTTTCACTTCATCCTATGCGGGATATTAGACTAGTGTGCTTATCTTTTTAGCAGGTCTAGGATCCCACCGGGTCCGATATAGTCCATTCTATGCGGATGGCCAGTTGCGGGTGCAAAGTTCGATGAGGAGTGTATCAAGCAATCGCAGAGATTGCAATATAAGAAGATTAAAAAGTATATTAACCAAATTTATAGCTGCAAAAGAAGAGTCGACAATTGCATAATAAAACGCCCGGGAATTGATCCCGGGCGTCAGGCTGATTAATGTTGGTGACTGCTTGTTTTCGTGTTAACCTGTGCTCCTGTTTCACCGTGGAGCAAGTCTCCCCCGGTTGACGTGATAATCTCGTCTGTAACCGAGTTGGAGATGGTGGATGCAATAATTTGCAACAGCTCATTCACTTCTACCTGTGACTGCTTGAACTCCTGGACAACTGGAATCTCATCCAGATTCTGCTCAAGCGCGGAAATTTTCTCTTCAACTTTCTTTAGTGCTTCCGGCTTTCCATAATGCTGGAGATTGACGGCCTGCTTTTGCAGCCCTTTAATGTCAGAGATCATTGAACGGACTTTTTCATTTTCATGAATTTGTGCTTCAGCACGCTTGAAAAAATCTACCTCTTCTGTTTCAGAGATCATCTTTGCCAACTCTTTTGCGCGGGCGACGATGTCGTCTTTTGTATATTTCGCCATATTAATTCACCTCAACTTGTTGTAGTTCTTCCACAATTTCTCCGTTTAACGACCATGTTTTTGCGTCCGTTATTTTTACTTTAACAATCTTGCCGATCGCCGTTTTTGGTCCTTTAAAATTAACAAGCCTGCTTTTGCTTGTATAACCGGCAAGCATATCAGGATTATTTTTACTTTCCCCTTCGACCAGCACATCGACAATCTGGTCCTGATATTTTTTCATCGCTGCTGCAGAAAGTTCGTTTACAACCGCGTTTAACCTTTGCAGCCGTTCTTTCTTCACAGCCATCGGCACATTGTCGGTCATTTTCGCAGCCGGTGTACCTTCTCTCGGTGAGTAAATAAACGTATAGGCAGTTTCATAGCCTACTTCACGATAAAGCGACAATGTTTCTTCAAACTGTTCTTCTGTTTCATTCGGGTAGCCGACAATGATGTCAGTCGTTAAAGAGACATTCGGAATAGCAGCTTTAATTTTTCTAACAAGCTCTAAATATTGCTCTCTTGTGTATTTGCGGGCCATGATTTTCAGAACATCGGTTGAACCTGATTGAACCGGCAAATGAATGTGATCCATCAAGTTGCCGCCTTTGGCGAGCACTTCAATCAAGTGATCATCAAAATCACGCGGGTGGCTTGTTGTGAAGCGGACACGCGGGATATCAATTTTGCGGATTTCATCCATTAAATCGCCAAGTCCGTACTGGATATCGTCGAAGTCTTTGCCATATGCATTAACATTTTGGCCAAGCAGCGTAATTTCCTGGTAGCCTTGAGCGGCTAAATGGCGAACCTCCTGGATGATATCATCCGGCCGGCGGCTCCGTTCTTTTCCGCGGGTATACGGAACGATACAATACGTACAAAACTTATCACAGCCATACATAATATTAACCCATGCTTTAATGTTGCCGCGGCGCACTTTCGGAAGGTTCTCAATGACGTCACCTTCTTTAGACCATACTTCGATGACCATTTCTTTGGACATGTACGCTTCGTGTAAAATATTCGGCAGACGGTGAATATTATGCGTTCCGAAGATCATGTCGATATGATGATGCTTTTCAAGAATTTTGTTTACAACAGATTCTTCCTGGGACATACATCCGCAGACGCCGATAAGCAAGTCGGGTTTTTCCCTTTTTAATGCTTTTAAATGGCCAATTTCACCAAACACTTTGTTCTCGGCATTTTCACGGATCGCACACGTATTCAGCAGAATCACATTGGCATCTTCAGCCTGGTCGGTTACTTCATAGCCCAGCCCTAAAAAGATTCCTGCCATGACCTCTGTGTCGTGCTCGTTCATTTGGCATCCGTACGTACGAATGTAAAACTTTCGGCCAGTTCCCATTCCGAGAAACTCTTCTTGAATCGAAAAATCGTTGTGGTACTTTACTTCCTCTTTACCGCGTTTTTTTGCATCCTTTAAGGATGGGGGAATATAAACAGCTTCGAAGTATTTGCTGTAGTCCTTGACGGATTTTTTGTCCGGAGAATTAACAGCTTCTACTTGCTGGCCTTCAATTCGTTGTTTCTCGTTCATGAAAAATCCCCTTTCGAGTAATCTAAACACTATATTAATTGTTAACGTACAACTAACCATTTTAAACGATTGGACGAAAACAAACAATAAAATATGATAATGTGCTGGAGCGACACTTCTATTTTACTATAAAAAGAGGGCCCTGCTAAATTTGAATTTTTTAGTAAAAAATACATGAAAAACCCCCGGGATTGATTAATTTTGAATCCCGGGGGTTTTTCACTGCTTTTATTTACATAAACTCTGCTACCAGCTTGTTGAAGTGCGCTTCATTTAAATTTAAATCAGCATGGGCAAGCGGGGTTTCCGAGTAGCCGTTGACCAGCTCCTGGTAAGACTTGCGCTCTGTGTCTTGATAAATCAAGCCTGTGACTAGGCCGTCGTGCCTCATTAGCGTTTGCATCGCAACTTCTCGGCTGGAAGGATCATAGCCTTCGATGTCACTCAGCTTCGTTAAGTTTTCTTTAAACCAATCGTACGTGTTTACTTTATTGTATGTCACACAAGGGCTGAACACATTGATTAACGAAAATCCTTTATGCTTAATTCCCGCTTCAATCAGTGCTGTTAAATCCTTCAAATCGGTTGAAAAGCTTTGCGCTACAAATGTCGCACCCGCTGTCAAAGCCATTTCCATTGGAGAAACAGCCTGTTCAATCGATCCTTGCGGCGTTGACTTTGTTTTAAAACCAGCAGCAGAGCGCGGTGATGTCTGCCCTTTTGTTAATCCATAAATTTGGTTGTCCATCACAATATAGGTGATATCAATATTGCGGCGAATCGCGTGAATGGTGTGGCCCATTCCAATTGCGAATCCGTCGCCGTCCCCGCCTGAAGCGAGCACGGTCAGGTCACGGTTAGCCATTTTCACACCTTGGGCGATTGGCAATGAACGCCCGTGGATACCGTGAAATCCGTATGAGTTAATATAACCGGAAATACGGCCGGAACAGCCGATTCCCGAAACAATCGCCAAGTTTTCAGGGTCAAGCCCGACATTTGCCGCGGCTCGCTGGATCGCCGCCTGTACGGAGAAGTCGCCGCAGCCCGGGCACCAATTTGGTTTTACATTATTTCGAAATTCCTTAAATGTTGTCATTTAAAACAACTCCTTGCAGTTTGTATGAATTTCATGCGGCAAGAATGGGTTTCCATCATACTTTAATATCTTGACAACTTTTTCAGCATGACCGACGTTCATTTTTAAAATGTTTGCCAGCTGGCCTGTTGCGTTATTTTCAACAACTGCAATTTTTTTCGCCGATTTCACGAGTGGCAGCAGTTCATCTGTCGGGAACGGATGAATCAAGCGCACTTGTGCATGGTTTACTTTTAAACCGTCTTTTTCAAGGCGGGCGATTGCTTCTTCGATCGTACCGCGAGTCGAATTAAAACCGACAATTAGCAGGTCCGCTTCTTCGTGAGGAGCGTTTTTATAGACAGGGGTGTTGAAACGAATATGTTCAACCTTCTTGAAGCGCTTATCCATTTGTGCCTTCCGGTTTGCCGACGATTCTGACGGTTTTCCGGTTTCATCATGCTCAACACCTGTCACATGGTGGATCCCGTTTTTCATGCCTGGAATGACACGTGGTGACACACCATCGTCTGTCACTTCATAACGCTTAAAATAGCCTTTGTTTTCGATTTCAGGCAGTTCACTGTTGGCAAGCTTGCCACGGCGGATTTCTACTTTATCAAATTCGAGCGGTTCCACCGTTTGCTTTCCTAACGACAGCTGCAAGTCTGATAGAATAATAACCGGACACTGATATTCTTCTGCAAGATTAAAAGCTTCGGCTGTATCATAGAAAGCCTCTTGAACCGTACTTGGAGCGAGGACAATTTTTGGAATCTCACCGTGAGTCCCGTAAATCATCGCCATCAAATCAGACTGTTCCTGTTTAGTCGGCAAACCGGTCGAAGGACCGCCGCGCTGTGTATCAACGATGACGAGCGGCGTTTCGGTAATTCCTGATAAACCAATCGCTTCCATTTTCAAAGACAGTCCCGGACCAGCTGAAGCTGTAATCGAGCGAACGCCGGCATAGTTCGCACCAATCGCCATCGTAACGGCAGCAATTTCGTCCTCTGTCTGAATAACGGTTCCGCCCAGTGGAGGCAGTTTTTTAATCAAGTATTCCATTATTTCAGAAGCAGGCGTAATCGGGTATGCAGCCATAAAACGGCAGCCTGCCGCTAAAGCTCCAAGGGCGATCGCATCGTTTCCAATCATGAACATCCGCTTTTTCCCGTCTGCTTTTTCAAGCTGCATGGTCTCGATGCTGGCGCCAAGCTTTTCTTTTATGTAATCATAGCCTGCTTGAATCGCTTCCATGTTTTTGTCAACGACCTGCTGGCCCTTGCGTCCAAAAATCTCTTGAACTACTTCTTCGAAAACTTTAATATCAAGATCTAGTACTGCTGAAGTTGCTCCGATGGCAACCATGTTTTTCATAAGGGATGTGCCGAGTTCCGTGGCAATTTCCGTAAATGGAACCGCATACATAGTAGCTTTAGTATCTTCTGGCTGTTTTGGGTCAAATTTTGAATCGGCAATAATGACACCTTTATCATGAAGCTCTTTGTAGTTTACATCGATCGTCTCCTGATCAAATGCCACAAGTATGTCTAAATCATCTGAAATGGCCCGAACTTGAGTTGTGCTTACACGAATTTTGTTGTTGGTATGGCCGCCTTTAATACGTGATGAAAAGTGGCGGTAACCATACAAGTAGTAGCCTAAACGATTCAGCGCAATGGAAAATATCTCCCCGGTACTTTCAATACCTTCCCCTTGTTGTCCGCCAACTTTCCAAGAAAGTTGATTGATCATTCCTTACACCCCTTTAGATACGTTAAAAGAATTATGTAAAAACGTTGCATGTTTAACGAGTAGCACCATTCTATATCACCATTTCAAGCCTATATACAAAAAGATATCGGTTAATAGGAGGGTACTAAACGCTTTCAATTCTAGACCTATGTAGTAAAAAAAGCAACCCTTTCAGATTAAATATTGGCTAAAATGTGAATATTTTTTTATTTTGCGAAATATAATAGCTATTTACATTTTAGCGTGTATCACGTTCGGGCCATTTGTATTGTTTAATACCTGTATTTTAAAGCTTCCCCGGTTTTTTAGCGCGGATATCTTCCTGCAAAATTTTGATAGAGAAACTTGTCCACCTGTATATTAGAATAATATTTATAAAGTTCATTGACGAGAGCCGAATAATCGGCCATTCTTTCCAATCCCGTCACGATGTCATCACTACCGTCAAAATCCGAACCAAAACCGACGTGGTTTTCCCCGCCAAGTGCGCAAACATGGTCAAGATGCCTCAATACATCTGCAATCATTGCCGATCGTGTTCCTGACAGAAATGGAGAAACAAACGTGATGCCAAGAACACTGTTTCTGTCTATTAACGCCTTAATTTGCTCATCCCGCAAATTCCTTGGATGCGGACAAAGGGCATAGCAGTTTGAATGGGATGCGATTGGATAATCAGCCAGATCGATTACATCCCAAAACCCTTTTTCCGATAAGTGGGATACATCACACCATATGCCCTCGTTGTTCAAGACATCGACAACCTGTTTCCCAAACCTCGACAGACCTGCACCTCTTTCCTCCAACACCCCGTCAGCAACGCTGTTCGCATAATTCCAGGTAAGCCCTACAGATGATACTCCGAGCCGCAGGAGCGTCTGCAGTTTGTTTATATCCGATCCGATCGCGTCGCAGCCTTCGAGTGTTAAAATGGCTCCGATTTGGTGTTCAGTTAATCGCATGATCTCATCCTTTGTCAGGATCATTTTAATATTTGAAAAAGACTCGATAATCCTTTCGTAAAAAAGCTCGACCATATGAAGTGCAGCCTGAAATTTCAGATCCGGATGGACTTTTTCCGGTACATAGATTGCAAAGCATTGAACCTTCGGCCCTGGCCCCGATAATTGCTGCCACGTCACCTGCAAATCCGGGGAATCCGTAAAATCAAGGCTGTTGTTCATAAATAGTTTATAAAGGACATCGCAGTGAGCATCAAATATCTTCACATCCATCCACCTCGTTTAAATATAATATAAAAAAAAGAGAACCTGTTTGCATGTTGCAAACAGGATTTTTTGTCTACAAATTCGACCGGAAAGAACTGCCAAGTTCCTGTGGTTTCCCCTTTAGAGAAACTTTTTATCTTGGTTCGATAATTAACTTAATGGCAGTCCTCTCTTCTCCATCGATTAGGATATCTGTAAATGCCGGGATGCAAATTAAATCGACTCCGCTAGGTGCGACAAATCCTCTTGCAATCGCTACTGCCTTAACGGCTTGATTCAATGCACCTGCACCTATTGCCTGGATTTCCGCAGCACCTCTTTCGCGCAGAACACCGGCAAGTGCACCAGCTACAGAATTAGGATTAGATTTTGCTGAAACTTTTAATATTTCCATTCCTAGCTCCTCCTTGTTTAATCCCGATCCCGTATGTTCAAAAATTGAACAAATCAGGTTGTACGTGAAATCATCCACCAACTGGTCAAGCTCTGTTTGTGTGCCTGCTGCTGACAAATTCGGGTAAACCAATCCATTCCCAAGCCTTCCTCAAGCCCGTGAACTAAAAACTGTCCAGTCTGCGAGAACGGATAAATCTTTCCATTGCTACTATATTCAGCACTTAAAAGACATATTCCGGCTTGGACAAAAAAAGGATTGCTTATGAAGCTTCCTGGGATCGTTTTTCAAGGAGCAGAAGAAATTGTTTCTTTATGAGAAAAATGGGTGATCATCATTCACTAAGATGGTTTGAATTTTTTTTGCTTTTCCATCCTGTTTATCAATGTCAATTATTACCGCACTCAGTTGCGTCCGCCCTTCCTTCGTCACTTCAAAGCGGACCGGCAAGGCTGTCAAGAATCTTTTCAGTACGGCGTCTCTTTCGACACCGAGAATACCATCATAGGGGCCGGTCATGCCAACATCTGTCAAAAACGCTGTTCCAGCGGGCAGGATGCGCTCATCTGCCGTTTGAACATGTGTATGGGTACCGACCACCGCTGACACCCTCCCGTCCAAATACCACCCCATCGCCTGCTTCTCACTCGTTGCTTCCGCATGGAAATCAACAAAAATAATCGACGTTCGCTTTCGCGCTTCTTCAATAAGCTGATCTGCTTTTTTAAACGGGCAATCAATCGGTGTCATGAAAGCCCGCCCCTGCAGGTTGATCACCGCCACTTCATCCTGATTCACTTTTAAATAGACGATTCCCTTCCCTGGTGTTCCATCTGGAAGGTTGGCAGGACGCACCATATTTTTTGCGTCATCAATAAATTCATAAATTTCCCGGTTGTCCCAGGCATGATTGCCAAGCGTAATAGCCTGAGCCCCTTCCTCAAGGAAGCGTCGGTAAATTTTGTCAGTTATTCCCTTCCCGCCTGCGGCATTCTCTCCGTTGATAATCGTAATCGTCGGACGGAATTTCTCTTTTAATCGAGATAAATAGCTGCTGACCATGTCCCTCCCGGGTGAGCCAACGACATCCCCTATAAACAGTATTCTCATGTTAGTGCCCTTTCCTTTACGTGTTTTTTTGCTTATGTAGATCTTACCACAATCCCACTTGGTTCTATTCATGGAGCAGCTGGATACAAAAAAAAGCGGTGCTGAAGCACCGCTTTATTTTGCATATTCTACCGCTCTTGTTTCGCGTATTACTGTTACTTTTATATGGCCCGGATAATCGAGTTCTTCTTCGATTCTTTTCCGAATATCCCGTGCCAGGCGATGAGCTTCAAGGTCATCAATTTGTTCTGGTTTTACCATAATTCGAACTTCACGGCCTGCTTGAATTGCAAATGATTTTTCAACACCGTCATACGATTCTGAAATCTCTTCAAGCTTTTCAAGACGGCGAATGTAGTTTTCAAGTGTTTCACTGCGAGCTCCCGGTCTTGCCGCTGATAGAGCATCTGCTGCTGCCACAAGCACCGCAATAATCGATGTTGGTTCCGTATCCCCGTGGTGAGAAGCAATACTGTTGATAACGACCGGATGTTCCTTGTACTTCGTAGCAAGTTCAATCCCGATTTCAACATGGCTTCCTTCAACTTCATGGTCAATCGCTTTACCGATATCGTGCAGAAGTCCCGCGCGGCGGGCCAGGGTCGTGTCTTCCCCAAGTTCAGCTGCGAGCAGCCCGGAAAGGTGGGCAACCTCCACTGAGTGCTTTAATACATTTTGGCCATAACTCGTTCGGAATTTTAAGCGGCCAAGAATTTTGATTAAATCAGGATGGAGCCCGTGAACACCCACTTCAAATGTAGTTTGTTCACCTATCTCACGGATATGCTCATCCACCTCGCGTCGAGCTTTATCAACCATTTCCTCGATGCGTGCCGGATGAATCCTTCCGTCTTGCACAAGCTTGTCCAGCGCCAAGCGAGCTGTTTCACGTCGAATCGGATCAAAGCCGGATAAAATGACTGCTTCAGGAGTATCATCAATAATCAAGTCGATTCCTGTCAGTGTTTCGAGAGTCCGTATATTACGGCCTTCCCGACCGATAATTCGGCCTTTCATTTCATCATTCGGCAAGTTCACAACCGATACAGTTGTCTCCGCAACATGGTCTGCTGCACATCTTTGGATAGCAAGTGACAAGATCTCTTTCGCTCTCTTGTCTGCTTCCTCTTTTGCACGATTTTCGCTCTCCTTCACCATGATTGCGATATCGTGGGACACTTCCTGTTCGATACGATCCAAAATGATTGCTTTCGCTTCTTCACGCGTCAAGCTCGAGATGCGTTCCAGTTCAACCTGCTGTGCTCGTACCATCTCGTCCACTTTGCTTTCCATCTCTTCAATATGCTGTTGTCTTTGGTTAAGGGAATCATCTTTTCTCTCTAAAAGATTTTCTCGTTTATTCAACGACTCATCTTTGCGATCAAGATTCTCCTCTCTTTGCAGTAAACGGTTTTCTTGTTTTTGCAGTTCATTTCTTCGTTCACGAACCTCACGTTCAGCTTCAGTACGAAGCTTGTGGATTTCATCCTTTGCCTCAAGCAAGGCTTCTTTCTTTGAGGCTTCTGCATCACGCTTTGCATCTTCTAAAATCTGCTCCGCTGCGTTTTTTGCTCCAGCTATCTTCGCTTCCGCAAAGGATTTACGAATAAAATAGCCAACAACTGCACCGACGAATAGGCCAAGCAAAATGGAGATGATCGTAATGGGTTCCATCATTTCACCTCCTCTTGCTATGAACTTTTGTTACGTTTTTTTAACTGTCGGCATGTACATTGTTTATCAACATACAGCTCTAGGACTTTTAAACGTGTTAATACTAAAAAATGTGTAAAATATACATGCTTAATTGTATAGCTGTAAAATTTTATTGTCAAGGGCCAGTCCCTGCGCCTTTTTTTGTCTATAAGCAAAAAGCCATATCATCCAAGCGATAAATTCACATATTCAAGCAATAACATTCATATACCGGTTGCTGCGGACTTTTATATTTCAATCCCGGAGTGTATACAAAATCAAAAAAAACAAAGCCCTGAGGCTTTGTTTTTTAGTCTACAAGCTCGAATTGTTCCGGCTCTTCTCCAGAGTCAATAACCGTTTTTTCGTCGTCAAGACCGTAATGGTCGCGAATTTTTTGCTGGATTTCAAGGCGCAGCTCTTTGTTTTCTTTTAAAAACAGTTTCGCATTTTCACGGCCCTGCCCTAAACGCTCTTCATTATACGAATACCATGAACCGCTTTTTTGGACAATGTCCAGCTCTGAGCCCAAATCAATAATTTCGCCGTCTCTGGAAATTCCTTCGCCGTACATAATGTCCACTTCAGCTGTACGGAATGGCGGGGCTACCTTATTTTTTACAACCTTAATTTTTGTTTTATTTCCGACCATATCCGTTCCTTGCTTTAAAGCCTCCGCACGTCGGACTTCAAGGCGCACTGTTGAATAGAATTTTAATGCGCGTCCGCCTGGAGTCGTTTCCGGATTTCCAAACATAACTCCGACTTTTTCACGGATCTGGTTAATGAAAACGGCAATCGTTTTTGATTTGTTAATGGCACCTGACAATTTACGCAAAGCCTGAGACATTAAGCGGGCCTGCAAACCAACGTGGCTGTCACCCATTTCGCCTTCAATCTCGGCCTTTGGCACAAGTGCTGCAACCGAGTCAATAACTAAAATTTCAATCGCGCCGCTCCTGACAAGAGCTTCCGCAATTTCGAGCGCCTGCTCGCCTGTATCGGGCTGGGAAAGCAGCAGTTCATCGATGTTCACACCAAGCTTCTGGGCATAAACCGGGTCAAGCGCATGTTCGGCATCGATAAATGCAGCTTGTCCGCCGTTTGCCTGGACTTCGGCAATCGCATGCAGGGCAACTGTGGTTTTACCTGAACTTTCAGGTCCATAAATTTCAATAATCCTTCCGCGCGGATATCCACCTACTCCAAGAGCAACATCGAGGGCAAGGGAGCCACTCGGGATAGTCGAAATCCTACGATCTGTCTGCTCTCCAAGCTTCATAATAGAACCCTTACCGAATTGCTTCTCTATTTGTTTTAACGCCATTTCTAAGGCAGCTTTACGGTCACTCACTAAGTATTTCCTCCTTTATTGTTAACGAATCGGATTCGTTTTCTGTCTCATCTCACAGAACCTATCTCTAACTATAAATGTTTTTTTATGTTTTGTCTAGAAAAAAATCGAACGTTTATTCGGTTTTTTTCTATCACTAAAGATATCAAGAAATAGTCGTTATATCAAGAAACTTCCCTATTTTCGAGTTAATAAAGCGTAAAAAATAAACTTTTTTACTCATATTCTGAAATTAAAAAGCAGAGCGCTTTGTTAAGCACTCTGTGAATTAGCGAGAAGCTTTAATAGCAAGTGGCAGCCATATTTGACAGCGCGAATGCGATTTGCTTCTCTGCCGCCGCCAAATTGCATTTTTTCAACAACTGCCGGTGTTCCTTTGACAGAAATGCCAATATAGACCGTTCCGACCGGTTTTCCTTCGGACTCATCAGGACCTGCCACTCCAGTAAAGCTGATTCCGAGGTCAGATTCGAAAATGTTTGCTGCATTTTCGGCCAGTTCCCCGGCACAGGCCCGGCTAACCGCGCCGTGCTTGTCAATCGTTTCCTTGCTGACTTGAAGCACATCCGTTTTGGCCGTGTTCGTATAACAAACAACACCGCCCTTTAAGATAGCCCCGGCTCCCGGATAAGAGGTAAGCTCCTGCTGGAACATCCCTCCTGTTAAGCTCTCGGCGCAGGCAATTGTTAAGCCCTTGTCCTTCAAAGTTTTCGTCAATTCCTTCATAAGCGATGTCTCATCATAACCATAAAAAAATTCTCCGGCACGGGCGAGCACTTTTTCCTCCATTTCATCCAATAGCAATTGGGCAACATCAAAAGAGGCAGCACTTGCTGTCAGCCTGATGCTGCATTCCCCGTCGGAGGCAAGGGGAGCAATCGTCGGGTTCGTCTGCGCTTCGATTAAGTCTTCAAGTTCTGTTTCAAGAAGCGATTCGCCAATTCCGAAAAAACGCAATACCCTTGAAGCAATTACTTTTTGTGAAGCCGCTTTGCCAAGCAAAACCGCATTCCCGTATTTCAGAAACATCGGTTCCATTTCCTTCGGGGGGCCCGGCAGCAGCATATACGTATGATTTTTCGTTGAAAGAACCATGCCAGGTGCCATTCCGTGATCATTTTTCAACACTTGAGAGTCTTCAAGAATAAGAGCCTGCTTTCGGTTATTATCCGTCATCACTCGATTTGTGCGTTCAAAATATTGCTCGATCGAACGGAGGGCTTCCTCATCGGTAACGAGGTTTTTCTGTAAATGTCTGGCAATCGTTTCCTTTGTTAAATCGTCTTTCGTCGGGCCGAGACCGCCCGTAAAAATAATTAATTGCGAACGGCTTTCAGCTATCTTGATAACAGCTTCAAGACGGGCTGGATTATCCCCGACAACGGTATGGTAAAAAACATTGATGCCCATGTCGGCGAGCTGCCTTGAGATAAAGCGCGCATTTGTATTGACAATTTGACCAAGCAGCAGTTCGGATCCGACTGCAATAATTTCTGCATTCATCAATCTGCCCTCCTAAAGCGCCCCGATTATTTTGAATTAAGAAAAGCACGCTTGTTTTTGGCGAAATAATCCCATCCGGACCAAATCGTAAAAAACATGGCGACCCACAGGGCCAATTGGTCAAACGGTATCGAGACAAGTTCAAATATCGCATTGTGGAGAAGCAGGGCTGAAATCGCAATAATTTGCGTCCATGTTTTGATTTTTCCCAGCATGTTGGCAGCTACTACCTCTCCTTCTCCAGCAAGGACAAGCCTCAGGCCGGTAACCGCAAATTCACGGCTGATAATCACGATGACAATCCAGGAGGCTGCAAGCTCCAGATCGACGAGCACGATTAAAGCAGCCGAAACGAGCAATTTATCGGCGAGCGGATCAAGGAACTTGCCCAAATTGGTAACAAGGTCGTATTTTCGGGCATAGTAGCCGTCGATCCAATCGGTTGTGGAAGCAATGATAAAAATTATCGCACCGATAAAATGGGTTACAGGTAGTTCTGCTCCGATAAAGGACATGTTCCCCCAATCAAAGGGTGCCAGCATCACAATAAGAAATACTGGAATAAGCAATATTCTTGAAATGGTAATTTTATTAGGCAGATTCATGATATACCTCCAAAATAGTATCTAAAAAGCGCCCAGGGCTCATTCAACCCGGGAATTAAAACAATATGTAAAGGAAAATAGCCATCTTGCAGATGACTATTCGTTTGCCGGTACTTTTCGAATTGTAATATCCTGGCGTACCGATTCTGATGGCGAGACAGCAAACTCTACCTTTTGATCATTCACGAAGATTTCAGTATTCGCCGAATTTCCAATCACGATCACTGCTTCCGTTTCTTGTGACAGATCAACTGTTTGGCTGTTCGTCCCTGTTGGAGAAAGTGTCCCTTGATAGAAAGAATGCCCTTTGCCGTTTGTGATGTTGACCCACGTATTCGCACCGGTCGCCGCCACTCTCAAATTGAATGTTTTGGCGTTTGTTAACTGGTAAGTGGTATTTCTTCCACTGGCTTCAACAACAGAGATTTGCTGGGCAGGAGCTTCCTCCACTTGACCTTCTCCATTGCTTGCGGAGTCGTCAGCTTTGTCTGAATCCTCTTCTTTCTGCTTATCCTCTGTGTTTTCATTTTTTTCATTATCTTTATTTTTCTCTGACTCTTTATCGACGCTATCCGGCTGCTCATAATTAATCGTCGTATCCTCTTCATTAACAGGTTCATCTGCTCCTTGATCCTTGTTTTCGAGGACAAGGTACCAGATAAGGACAATTGCCCCAATCACAAAAATGCCTATCAATATTTTTGGCAGCAAATCAAGAATCTTTGAGCTATTGTCTGAAATGTTTTTCCGCGTTTGCACCCTTGAAATTTTTTCTGTAATATCTTCATTATGTGCTGCAGGAATATCGTTTTTATATTGCTCATAGAGCTCTTCCGGTTCAATGCCGACTGCTTCTGCATACTGCCTGATAAAAGCTCGTACGTAAAATTGGCCAGGCATCATTTCGTAATTTCCTTCTTCAATGCCTTTTAAATATCGTTTTTGAATTTTAGTCGCCGTTTGCAGCTCGTCAAGGCTCATGCCTTTTGCTTCACGTGCTTCTTTTAATCTATTGCCTAGTTCAGTCACAATAACACCTTCCATACGTTTAAAAATCAAAGCCACCAAATTCAGAATCAGAGAACATGCTGTTTTTATGTTCAAGTTCGTATGTGATCTCTTCATCAGGATCATTGCGCAATTCAATAATATAATCAAAATCTTCAAGAGTATATTCAGAATTCTGCACAAACACGTCCGGGTGCTCAACTACTTTTACAGCGTTGAGGCGCATGATTTCCCTGACAAGCTGCCAATGCCGTTCATTTGCTCTTCTCGTCGAGACTATGCCATCAATAATAAATAAATTGTTTTCGTTATACTCATCTTCAATCAGTTGATTACGAATCGTTTGCTTCAGCAAAGTCGAGGAAACAAACAGCCATCGTTTATTGGCACACACACTGGAAGCCACGATTGATTCCGTTTTGCCGACACGTGGCATTCCCCGGATGCCGATCAGCTTATGACCATCCTGCTTAAACAATTCTGCCATAAAATCAACAAGAATGCCAAGTTCATTCCTGATAAAGCGGAATGTTTTTTTATCATCGGCATCACGCTGGATGTATCGGCCATGCCGGACAGCCAGGCGATCCCGGAGCTTTGGTTCCCTAAGCTTAATTACTTTTATTGTATCCATCGTATTTAAAATAGACTCAAGCCGCACAATTTGTTCATGGTCCTTTGCAAGAATCAGTAATCCGCGCCTGCCTTCATCTACGCCATTAATCGTGACAATATTGATTGAGAGCATACCGAGCAAAGACGAGATGTCGCCAAGCAAACCAGGACGGTTTTTTTGTATTTCATATTCTAAATACCATTCGGTTTTATCCATAAAAACCTCCCACACGATAAACCATTTGACAAATTCCTGCAAAATTTTTATCCCGATTCTATCATAAATTATTTTTCCAGAAGATGAAAGGAAAAACAAGCATAACTTTTCCTTAACAGGCAAAATGAATGCTTTCGGGACTGGCCAAGCTCCGAAGTAT
Source organism: Bacillus sp. V33-4 (assembly GCF_002860225.1). NCBI lineage: Bacteria > Bacillati > Bacillota > Bacilli > Caryophanales > Bacillaceae > Bacillus > Bacillus sp. V33-4. The sequence goes on along the minus strand of NZ_PGVC01000018.1, from coordinate 11,629 downwards.
TGTTAAAAGAAAACAGCCCTTGCCGGTTAAGGCAAGGGCTGTTTCATCAATTATTGTTGTCCAGATCCGTTATTTTGAACGAGCTTGGTCATCATACTGGCAATCGCATGCTGTTCTTCACGACTTGCAACCGACCAAAGATCAGCAAGAACTCTTTCCTGCTCATTTTTAGGGTCAACGTTCTCAGAAAGGTAACCACCAATTTCATAGGCAAGGTTACTGATCGTTTCATCGTTCATCCCCTCATTTTGGGCATGTTGGAGGCGATTACCTAAAAAACTTTTCCATTGGTCCCAGCTTTCTAATATAGACATTTTTTCATCCTCCTTTTCATAAATACATGGTTATTTTGGATTTACAAGGATGAAAATATGCATGAAATTTTTAAGTATACCAACCGCCGTTGACACCTAGTATTTGGCCGGTTATGTAAGTGGCTTGATCTGACAGAAAGAAAGCAACTGAATTCGCGACCTCCTCTGGATTTCCGAGTCGGCCGATTGGAATTTCATTTGCCAGTTCATCAATTTCTACTTCAGTGAGGCTGTCAAGCATCCTCGTATCGATCGCGCCCGGCGCGATCCCGTTGACTCTGATCCCAGTCCGGGCCAGTTCCTTGCTCAATGCTTTTACAAAGCTGATCTGTGCCCCTTTCACAGCAGAGTAAGCAACTTCAAATGCTGAGCCGGTTTGCCCCCATATCGAAGAAATGACGATGATGTTGCCGCCCTTTTTACTGTGCAGCTTCGGAAGCAGTTCCTTTGTAAGCAAAAGCGGCGATGTTACGTGAATGCGGACCAGTTCCTCGGCGGATTGTTCATCAAGATCAATCAGCATGCCAGAATGGCTGTTGCCGCTATTATGAATAATTGCATCAAGTGAAAAGACCGAAGAAGCAATTTTTTTATAGCCGGACGGAGATGAAAGGTCAGCTTGAATCGGAATATACTCCCCTTCAAGTTCATTCAGTTCGCTCATCAGCTGTTTAATACCTTCTTTGTTGCGATGGTAATGCAAATAGAGTGAATAACCGTTCTTTGCCAATTTTTTTGCAATCGCGCTCCCGATACCGCCGCTTGCCCCGGTAATTAATATGAATTTTCCCATGCACTTCACTCCGTACAATTTCAGTATATGCCCTTTATCATACAATTCTTTATCTATTGAGTAAATTCACAAAGTATTAAGCCAAACCGAAAAACGAGTTAAATTGTGTTGATAAACCAGGAGGATTCGTATGAATCATATGAAAAAAAGTACCGCAATGGTACTTTTTTCAGACTTCATTATTTGTTTTTCGGAATCACCTGGCAGACACTGAAACGGTCATCAGAGATGAATCGGTTTGCAGTAGCTTTGACATCTTCCAACGAAATACTCTCAAGCGTCGGAACGACATCAAATAAATTCATATCGTTAAAGGCATAACGCGTAAATTGATTGGCGATATATTCAGGGGAGTTTACCGCACGAAGAAAAGCGCCGATTTTCTTCTTTTTCGCTCTGCCGAGATTTTCTTCCGTAAAGACGATGCCTCTTTTTCCTTCTGCCAATATTTCCGCAATGCGCTCAGAAAGACGCTCAGGATCATTCGTATCCCCGCCTACCATCGCAAAGCCAAAGCCCTGTTCCTGTGTATAATCATAGGAAAATGTTTCATCAATCAGTCCTTCATTGTATAGCTCGCTGTATCGTTCGGAGCTTTTACTGAACAAGATATCGAGGATAACATTGATGGTTAACTCATTTTTCAGCAGTTCAGCACCGCTTTCGTTTGGATCCGGAGCTTTGATTCCGAATAAGCATTTCGATGTTTGCACATTCATTTTTAGGACTTGCTTTTTGACCGCAGCTTCGGCAGGTTCTTCGGCAAGCTGGCGCTTGATTTCCGGCTGGTCATCATACTGCTTTTTAGCCTGATTCTCCTTGACCTGGTTCATGATCCGCTCAGGATCGACCGGCCCTGTTACAAACAGCAGCATGTTGCTCGGGTGATAAAAGGTTTTATAGCATTCATAGAGCATATCCTGTGTAATTTCGGAAATTGATTCAACTGTTCCTGCAATATCAATCTTAACAGGATGGTTTTTGTACAAATTTTCAATAAGGCCAAAGTATAAACGCCAATCGGGATTGTCTTCATACATGGTGATTTCCTGGCCGATAATACCTTTTTCTTTCTCAACTGTTTTCTCAGTAAAATAAGGATCCTGGACAAAATCGATTAACGTTTCGAGGTTTTCTTGCACATTCGACGTACTCGAAAACAGATACGCTGTTCGTGTAAAAGATGTAAACGCGTTTGCTGATGCACCCTGGCGGCTAAATTGCTGGAACACATCCCCGTCTTCCTTCTCAAAAAGCTTATGCTCCAAAAAGTGGGCAATGCCATCCGGAACCTCGATCACTTCATCTTTATCAAGAGGCTGAAAATGGTTATCGATCGACCCGTAATTCGTTGTAAACGTAGCATAGGTTTTATTAAATCCTGGCTTAGGGAGAATATATACATTAAGCCCATTCTCAAGCTTTTCATGAAAAAGCTCTTCCTGGAGCTGGTCAAATTTAATTTTCTTCACTTTTTCCAACCTCCATTCCCGTTAAAAAATAGATCGTATCAAGATCGACTTTTTGTGCGGCCGCAACGATATCTTCCTTCGACACTTGCCTTGTGTTTTCGAGCCATTCGTCGAGGTCCACAAGGGTACCGGCAACAACACTATGGTAGAACACCTCGACAAGGCCCCGGGCTGTGTCAATCGTTTCAAGCATCTGGTTGATTGTTACGGCCTTCGTCTGTTCAATTTCAGGCTCCGTAAAATCGCCGTTTTTCATTGCTTCCATTTGTTCCTTAATAATCGTGACTGCCTGCTGATAATTTTTCCTGTCTATTCCCGACATCACCATCAGCAATCCTTTGTGGCTTTCTAGCCGGCTTGCCGCATAATAGGCAAGACTCGCTTTTTCGCGGACATTAATAAACAGCTTCGAGTGTGAAAAGCCGCCAAAAATACCGTTGAACAATTGCAGGGCATAATAATCAGCATCCCCATATGTGATGTTTGTGCGGTATCCGATATTCAATTTGCCTTGCTTGACATCCTGCTCCTCGATTACTTCATGAACCTCTGGCTTTTTTTCTGGTATGTACGACGCTGAGACCTGGGGCTCGCGCTCGTTAAATTGCAAGAGGCTATCAGCGATTTCAATTACTTCATCCTCGACAATATCGCCGATGACATAAAGATCAAGTTCATCTTCTGAAAAAGCTCTTTCATAATATTCATATAAATTTTTCGCATTAATATCATCGACTTTTTCAAGTTCGCCGTTTACAGGAATAGCGTACGGTTCGCCTTTACACATTTCCTCAACAAGCCTGAAGTTAGAATATCTCATTTTGTCATCGTAAACTGCTTGAATCCGCTGCTTTAACGTCCGTTTCTCTTTGTCAACTGTCTCCTTATCGAATGCTTGCCCGTTTGCATGCGGGTTTCGGAGGATTTCTGCGAAAAACTCAAATGCTTTTTTCAGTAATGGGGCCGGGTCGCTCAAAAACTTCTCGTTGGCGACTTCGATAGAGAAGCTGATAATATGATATTCACCCTTTTTTGCGAGATCGACAAAAAGGGTTGCCCCATAAAGTTCATCTAAATATGAACGGAGAGCGGTTGTCGAAGGATAGCGGTCTGAACTGCTTTGAAGAACGTAAGGCAGGATTGCTCTAAAAGTTGCATCATCCTCATTTAAAGGTGCCTTCATTTTCCAAACGATTGTATTCGTTTTATATTTTCCCGTTTTGACAATATGCAGTTTGTAGCCTTTCATTTTCTTCATGGCTTCAGATATTATAGCCATCATAATTCCTCCCTTACCAAACACTTTTTTTCAGTCGAGCGGTTATTTTCTATCATATCCTTTAATTTGAAGGCTATTCTTTCTTATAGTACCAGAATTTAGACTTTTTACATTATACTTAGCTTCCGGGCAGATCATTTCATTTCTTTTTCAAGGGGGTGTTTACATAATATTATTATGATGAAATAAATAAAGCCCCCGTTAATGGAGGCTGTTAACTTGAAATGGCTTCTGTCGGGAGTGGGCTGGAATTGCAGAAGGCAGTACCGCAATCAAAACGGGCCTGGTTTTTACCATTTCTCTTCGCCATATATAAAAGCTTATCTGCTTCGGATATGACATCTTCGCTTGTCTGTGCCTGTTTGCTGCCAGCAATGCCAAAACTCATCGTAATTTTCAGACAATTATTTGTGAATTTTTTCTTGTTTAAGTATTCATAAAACTATGTAAAAAATTGCTGCAGCTGTTCTGTCTTCTGGTTGCGGAGTACAAGAGCGAATTCCTCGCCTCCATAACGAAATGCTTGTCCGTCATATTTTAATGCAAAATCATTCATCATTTTGCCGATTTCCCGGAGTACTTCATCTCCCACTAAATGGCCATACCGGTCATTTACCGACTTGAAATGGTCAATATCACCCATTATAAGTGAAAAGGGAATCGACTTTTCCCTCAAATGACGTATATGCTCCTGGAAGTGGCGATGATTATACAGTCCTGTTAAATAATCGGTAACAACAAGCTGCTGATACATGTTTTTTTGCTTAATATGCTTTCGTTCCCTTAGCACAAGCATGGCGCCGAAGAGTCCGACAATCCAAACAAAAGCCGTATTTAATAAAAAGACAAACCACACTTGTTGAGGTACAGGCATCTCCATTAATAGTATTCCGGAATAACCGGCAGTTGCCGAGGCACTTGAGATGAAAAAACCTTTCGTACGCCAATAAATAGTCGCATGCATAACAAACAGGTAAGTAATCGGAAAAAGATAGCTCATCACGCCGCCGGTCAAATATAAAAGCCAAAAGAGCGCAATAAAATCAAACAAGATCCCTATTTTTGTAATTAAAGGGAAGTACTTATGATCAGGCCTCATTTTAGATAGTGCTATCTGTGCTGTTAACATATATGTGGCGCCGACTGCGACGAGGTACGGAAATGAGCCTGATTCAAATTGGAGAATCTTAGCCAGGGGAGGAAAATAAAATATCGTTATTGCCATCGCAAAGAAAATCCATCTTAGATAGGAAAAGATTCTTTCGGTTTTATAATCGTTCATATACAGAGAAAAACCCATATCTATTACCCTCTTAAAGTATTAACAACTAATTCCATTTTAGCACAATAAAGCGTTTCAAAAAGATAAATATTTAGACAATCTTCGTCAATTTTCTTAACTTACTCTGGTCATTTTTATACAAAAACACCCCTGATTCACTTAAGAACCAGGGGTGTAACGTATATTATCTGCTTCCTTTTATATAATGTGTTCCGGAAGCTTTAGGGGCTTCTGCCCGGCCAATAAAACCTGCCAGAGCCAGAATCGTTAACACATATGGTGTAATAAGCAAATATACATTTGGAACATTCTTTAAGAAAGGTAAGCTTGATCCGATAATGCTCAAGCTTTGCGCAAATCCAAAGAATAGCGCGGCACCCATTGCTCCAAGCGGATGCCATTTACCAAAAATTAATGCTGCAAGAGCCATAAAACCCTGGCCGCTGATTGTTGCATGGCTGAAGTCAGAGGAAATTGCCTGTGCGTATACACCACCGCCAATTCCGGCAAGCCCCCCGGAAATGATGACGCCAATGTAACGCATTCTTGTGACGTTAATTCCCATTGTGTCCGCCGCCATTGGATGTTCCCCGACGGCACGAAGACGGAGGCCGAACGGTGTCTTGAACATCACATACCAGGCTATAAACGCAAAAACGATCGCAACATATGATGTGTAATACGTATTGGAGAAAAACAGATCTCCAAGCAGCGGAATATCGCTTAGCAGCGGAATATCGACTTTGCTGAATCCCTTTTGGATAATATCAGTCTGTCCTTTTCCGTAGATGAGCTTGACTAAAAACAAGGCCGCCCCTACTGCTAGCAGGTTAATCGCGACACCGGAAACCGTCTGATCAGCTCGGAATGTAATCGACGCAACAGCATGGAGAACAGAAAGCAAGGCGCCAACAACCATTGCCACTAACAGGGCAATCCAAGGCGTTAAGTTTCCTAAACTGTCAACGAACGTTAAATTAAAAACGATCGCAGCGAATGCCCCAATCACCATTAATCCTTCCAACCCGATGTTTACAACGCCGGAACGCTCCGAAAAGTTTCCACCTAATGCAGTGAAAATAAGTGGTGCTGCCCAAAGTAAAGTAGATGGAATAATAATTAATAAAATATCCATTAAGCCCACTTACTTCACCCCCTTTTTGCTCAATCGTTCAATCAATAAACGAATCATATAACTTGCGGCAACAAAGAAAACGATTAGCGCAATAATAATATCAACGAGTTCGTTCGGCACACCGGCCTCAAGCGGCATGTTCAAGGCACCAACCTTTAAGCTGCCAAACAGGATGGCTGCAAAAACAATCCCGATCGGGCCGTTTGCGCCTAAAAGGGCAACGGCGATTCCGTCAAAGCCGACACCTGTAAAACCGCCCTTTATCGCTGCGTATCCAAATGTTCCGAGTCCTTCCATCGCACCGGCGAGCCCGGCAAAAGTACCGGATATAACCATTGACTGGATGATATTGGCGTTGACGTTCATACCCGCATATTGTGATGCATGCTGATTGAAGCCAACAGATCTTAATTCAAAGCCTTTCGAAGTTTTTTCTAGTAAAAACCACATAATGAATACGCTTATGATAGCGATGATAATTCCCCAGTGGAGGCGGGAATAGTCGGTCAGCCCTTCAAGAAACGGTGATCGAAGTGTAGCCGATCCATGAATGTTTGCTGTCCTGTCGCTTCTTTCGGAAAGGACAGTCCGAATCATATAGTTTGTTACATGTAGAGCGATATAGTTCATCATAATTGTGACAATAACTTCGTGAACGCGGAAACGGGCTTTTAAAAGGCCTGGAATAAAGCCCCATAGTGCTCCTGCCAGAGCAGCGGCCAATATCGCAAGCGGCAAATGAATGATTTTCGGAAGCTCTAAGGCCACGCCAACCCAAACAGCTGCAAGCCAGCCGACAATCAGCTGGCCTTCAACACCAATATTGAATAAACCGGTTCTGAAGGCAAATGCTACCGATAATCCGGCTAAAATATATGGAGTGACCTGGCGAACCACTTCACCGGTATAATATGCTTGTCCAAAAGCACCATTCCACAGCGCGGTATAACCCGCAACGGCATCATAGCCGCTGATAACCATAATAATCGTTCCGACAATGATGCCGAGAAGTACGGCTATTACCGGAATTAAGATATTTTTTAGGCGATTAGATATTGCCTTCTTCACCTGAACTAATATATTTTTTAGGCGATTAGACATGGCTTTCTTCACCTGCTTCCTTTCGTTTCGAACCGGCCATCAACAATCCGAGCTCTTGTTCTGTCGTCTTCTTTGGATCGACTATTGCGACAATCTTTCCCTCATAAATAACAGCAATGCGATCGCTGACATTGATGATTTCATCCAACTCAAATGAAAGAAGCAGGACAGCCTTTCCATGATCACGCTGTTCGATAAGCCGTTTATGGATAAACTCGATTGCCCCAACATCAAGGCCGCGTGTCGGCTGTGCGGCAATCAATAAATCCGGGTCGCGATCCACCTCACGGCCAATGATCGCTTTTTGCTGGTTACCGCCTGATAAAGAGCGGGCGAGTGTGTATTCACTTGGTGTTCTGACGTCAAATTCCGCTATCAGTGTTCTTGCTTTTTTGTAGATCTCTTTGAAATTCAAGATACCCTTTTTTGAGAATGGGGTTTTATAATAAGTTTGCAAAACCATATTCTCAGCAACCGGAAAATCGAGGACAAGACCGTGCTTATGGCGGTCCTGCGGAATATGGGCAACTCCGGACTCACTTATCTTCCGCGATGAAAGATTGCGGACTTCTTTATTGTTCAGTTTAATTGAGCCGCTTTCCGACTTTCTGAGCCCGGTGATTGCTTCGATTAATTCAGTCTGGCCATTCCCGTCAACCCCGGCAATTCCGAGGATTTCTCCGGCATGGACAACGAGGTCAAGTCCTTTGACAGCCGGAACACCGCGGGAGTCCTTCACAAACAGCTGATCAATCTCCAACACGGGTTGCTTTGGGTCGGCAGGAGTTTTATCCGTTTTAAAAAGGACTTCACGGCCAACCATAAGACTCGCCAGCTCGTTTGGATTCGTGTCCTTTACATTGAGGGTGCCAATGCCAACCCCTTTCCGGATAACCGTGACCCGGTCGCATACTTCCATGATTTCTTTCAGTTTATGAGTAATCAGGATAATCGACTTGCCTTCTGTAATAAGGGTTTTCATAATTTGGATAAGCTCTTTAATTTCCTGCGGCGTCAAAACGGCTGTTGGCTCATCAAAAATCAGGATTTCCGCGCCGCGGTAAAGAGTTTTTAATATTTCTACCCTTTGCTGCATTCCAACCGAGATATCGGAAATTTTCGCTTTTGGATCGACAGCGAGCCCATAGCGTTCCGAAATTTCCCTTACCTCTTGTTCGGCTTTTTTAAGATCAATCTTCCCACGGGATGTTGTTTCTTTTCCGAGAATAATATTTTCGGTGACTGTGAATGTATCAACAAGCATGAAGTGCTGATGCACCATGCCAATTCCTAAATCGTTAGCAATGTTCGGATTGGTAATATTCACGGCTTTTCCATTAACACGGATTTCACCTTGCTCTGGCTGGTACAGGCCGAAGAGCACATTCATTAATGTCGATTTACCCGCCCCGTTTTCCCCGAGCAAAGCGTGTATTTCTCCTTTTCGCAGTTGAAGGGTTATATTATCGTTGGCAACAATCCCGGGAAACTCCTTGCGGATATTAAGCATTTCAATTACGTATTCCATCATTTTTCACTCCTTGCTCTTAAATAAAGGAAATTAAAGTTTAGTAGTATGAAGTCAGACTTTTACTTTAGTTAAAAAACGGGGTTGCCCCCCCTAAAATCTTAAGTGAAAAGCAGAAATGGGTTCTGCGCTTCAATTAACATTCTATTAATTGAATGAACTTCATAAAGCCATTCTTTAATTGAAAAACGAACAGTTATTTAAGTTAAGATATATGTATTCCTACGGTATACTCCTGTTTATTAGACAACTTCATTCGTTTTTCGGTTTAGCTTATTATATTGTGATATTTATCCAATTATAAAAAAAGGAATAAGAGGCCGAAAAAGCCGTGACCACTTATTCCTTTTTGTTCATTAACTAGCAGAGAAAGTTTTTAATTCGTCACGAGTTCCTGGAACCGTGATTTCCCCGCTAACAATTTTTTGTTTCCACTCTTCGACAGCTGCTTCAATATCTGCTTTATTGGCAAGCTCTTCATTGATTGGAGCAAGGCCGACGCCGTCTTCACTTAATCCGTAAGTCGTAATTTCTCCGCCAGGGAAGTTTCCTTCTTTAGCCTGTTTTGAAATATCAACTACGGCATTGTCAACACGCTTAAGTGCCGATGTAATGATTACATTGTGCTCTTCGCCGTCAATTTCTACTATACCCTCGGCTGTTTGATCAGAGTCAACGCCGATTGCCCAAATTAGATTAGAAGGATCTTTTTTCTTAAGGTCGCGTGCTTCTTTAAATAGGCCATTACCAGTGCCGCCAGCAGCATGGAAAATCACATCCGCACCAGAAGAGTACATTGTCGCTGCAATCGTTTGGCCAAGCTCAGCTTTGTCAAACGCACCTGAATACTTAACATCAACTGCTGCTTCAGGATTAACCGCTTGGACACCAGCCCGGAAACCCGACTCAAAACGCTCAATTACCGCACCCTCGACACCGCCGATAAAACCGATTTTCTTTGTCTTGGTCGCAAGTCCTGCTGTGACACCAGCAAGGAATGATGCTTCCTGTTCTTTAAACAAAATGCTTGCGACATTTGGCTGGTTGACTTCAGCATCCACAATCGCAAATTGAGCGTCTTTTTGTTGTTTGGCAATCTCATCGACAGCTTCCATCATCATAAAACCAATACCAAAAATGAGACTGTAATCTTTGCGGACAAGGTTATTTAAGTTTGTCGCATAGTCAGCGTCAGATTGGGATTGCAAATAATCATAGCCTGTTCCTTTTTCAAGGCCATTGTCTTTACCAAACTTCTGGAGACCTTCCCATGCAGATTGGTTGAAGGATTTGTCATCTACACCACCGACATCCGTTACCATTGCTATAGAGAATTTGTCTTCTTTTTCTCCTCCGCCAGCTCCGTTATTGTCTTTTTCGTCTGAATTGCCACAAGCCCCTAAAATCGTTCCAGCAGCAAGCACAAGTGACAGCGCTAATCCGAATTTACGCGTTTTCAAGGTTTGTACCCCCTAAAGTGTTGTAGATATAGTAGAAATGGTCTGGATCGCCTAAGCGTTTACAATCTCTGAAAAAATTAAATTCTTTTTCTCAGAACGTGAAAACTGAACTTATCGGCTTTAAAATAATTGACCGAATACAGAATGGGTTCGTCCGTTTCATCGAAATGCATTTGCTTTAAGACTAGCAAAGCTGTTTCCGGGTCACATTCCAGGATCGGTGAAATTCTTTCATGATAGCCGATCGGTTCGATTTGGGCAACCGCATAAGTAATTTTCCGCCCTGCCTTCTCCTCCAAGATGCTGAGAAGCGATTCTTGCTCATGGGAAAAGGATTCCGGCATGATTCTTTGGGGAACTTTATCAATGCAATACACGACTGGTTCGCCATTAGCGGTTCGAACTCGTTCACTCATGACAATTTCTTCGTCCATGGTACATGAGAAGCGGCGAATATCCTCTTCGGTTGGACTCATCGTTGATGAGCCGAGGAAAATCGTCCCAGGAGTCATGCCTGCTTGTTCAATCATATTCGTTACACTGTTAAGCTGCTCGATCCCCGAAGTAAACAGCGGCTTGGCATTCACAAATGTCCCAACGCCATGACGGCGGATGATCACATTTTCCTCTTCTAGAATTCTTAACGCTTCCCGAAGGGTAGCCCTGCTGACTCCGAGCTGCTTGGCAAGATCAAACTCTGAAGGCAGCTTCTCTCTTTCTTTATACTTGCCTTCGTCAATATCCTGCTTAATTCGATCGATGACTTGTAAATACAAATGCCGATTATCTGATTTGATAGACATGAGCTCCTCCAACCACTTTTCTCCAGACATCAGACCTCTGATGTTCAATCATTCCTACTAATCGAAAATACTATAACACTTTTTTCCCTATAAATAAATAGAGTTTCAGGATTTTGTCGAAAAAAGCTTATAGTTTACAACAGTCGAAGATATATGCAAAAAAAGCTCCCTATACAGTTAGTCTATTCATGCAAAAAACAGTTAGAATCCTTGTCCTGTCAATTATTTTCTTTCGTTTACCCCAAATAATTTTTCTCCGCTGATCCCGGTAAAAAATTGACATAGATTGTTCTCTTGACTTTTTTGTAAGCGCTTTTAATAGTATGTCATATTTACTGTTTACAAGAGTCATGCTAACGGCTGGAAACAGTTTCTAGCTTAAATAATCTCGTGATTTTGTTTTTGTAGAGTAGAAAACAGGAATTAGATATTGTCTTCTTGTCCTCGGGTTTCAGGGTGTTC
>NZ_PGVC01000017.1:0-32146 GCF_002860225.1 Bacillus sp. V33-4 | reverse complement strand
CTTGACACTTACTCGGGTTGGACTTTCACCAACTAGCAATTAACGGCTTGCTGGGCACGCGTAAATAAAAAACTCTAACCTTCACGGTTAGAGTTTTCGTCAGGAAGCTTACGCTTCTTGAGCTGCTGGATATACGCTCACTTGTTTGCGGTCACGACCTACACGTTCAAACTTGACAACTCCATCAACTTTAGCGAATAGGGTATCGTCGCCGCCACGGCCTACGTTTACTCCAGCGTAGATTTTTGTACCACGCTGACGGTAAAGAATTGAACCGCCGCTAACGAATTGACCGTCTGCACGCTTAGCGCCTAGGCGCTTGGAGATTGAGTCACGTCCGTTCTTTGTAGAACCTACTCCCTTTTTAGAAGCGAAAAACTGAAGATCTAATCTTAACATTTGTTCCACCTCCTAGTTATCTGAAGTTAATTTTTATATAATTTCCGTAATCTCTTTCAATCGTTTGCAATGAAATGACCATGCCTTCAAGGAGCAATTGCACTTTCTCTTGTGTTTCAACCGGGAGATCCCCGGGAATTTCACATCGGAGAAAACCATTCTCTCCTTGTTCGATAACAGGTTCAATGCCCGTTAAACCAATAATTGAATTAACAGATCCAAAGGACACAGCAGAAATACCTGCACAGACAATGTCTTCCCCGGGATCAGCAAATTCAGCATGTCCACTCACGATAAATGATTGAATCATTCCGGTTTCGCTACGATTAATCGTAATTTTAATCATCTGATTTAACCTTACGCGTTGATTTTTTCAATCACAACTTTTGTATACGGCTGACGATGACCTTGCTTTTTACGGTTGTTTTTCTTTGCCTTATACTTGAAGACAATGATTTTCTTTTGACGGCCTTGTTTTTCAACTTTTCCTGTAACTGTAACACCTTCCACTAATGGACTGCCTACTTTTACATTCTCGCCGCCAACGAAAAGAACCTTCTCAAAAGTAACCGTTTCGCCTGCCTCAGCGTTAAGCTTTTCGATGAAGATCGCTTGACCTTCTTCTACTTTGACTTGCTTCCCGCCAGTTTCGATAATTGCGTACATGAACTGCACCTCCTTATAGACTAAGACTCGCCATCATCAGGCGTTTTGCAAAGAAGTGCAAAAACTTTCAACCTGTTCTGAGCGGTTGTAGCACGGGTGCGCTACAAACATAACATGAAAAATAATATCATATTCCACAAGTCTTGTCAACCCGTCACAATAACATTCCAAAGAGTGAAGAATACTAAAAAATAATTGTCATGATCGCTCTGCTTTTTCTTGAATTTCTTCTCTTTTTCCAAATTGACGGATGTCATAGTGAGGTTTTTCAGAATTAGCACTTAAAAAGAATATTTTTATCCCTAATGCTGATTCGAGCCGTTCTATGTGCTCGCCGTGTTCTCCGGAAAATACTTTCTTAACTGATTCAGAAGCATGCACAAGAACCGCTTCATAGTCAGACGAACGGTACTCCCACAGCTCCCGTTCGAGCCGGAAAGCGGCCGTTTCCGCACTGATGACTCTGCCGCTCCCCTCACATTCCGGGCATTTTATCGTCAAAGCTTCAAGAATCGACTGCTTTGTCTTCTTGCGGGTCAGCTGCAAAATTCCAAGCTTCGTAAAGCCGATGACCCTTGTCCTCCGTTCATCTTTAGCAAGCTCAGCCTTTATTATTCGAAGCACATCGTCCCGGTCTTCATCAAGGTCCATATCAATAAAATCGATTAAAATTATTCCGCCGATGTCACGGAGCCGGATTTGCCTGGCAATTTCCCGTGCTGCCAGCAGGTTGGTTTCGACAACGGTTCTTTGAAGATCATGCTTGCCGGAAAACTTCCCGGTATTCACGTCGATAATCGTCAGAGCCTCTGCTTCATCAAAAATTAAATAAGCACCGTTGTCGAGCCAAACCATTCTTTTTAACGCCTTTTCAATCTCTTGCTCGATTTTATATTCAGCGAAAATGTTCGCATTTCCGGTATAAAGAGACACTTCTGCACGATCGCTCCCAGTCGATAGAAAAGTGACAAGTTTCTTTTTAAGAGCGAAATCATCGACCACGATTTCAACGGGTTCGGCTTTTTTCAATTCTGCATAAAGCTCTTCGATAAATGGCTCATTTTCGACGAGTACGCCCGGCTTTTTCAGCGCTTGTTCTTGCGCTTGCAGCAGTTCATACCGGTTTCGCAATCCGTCCAGCTCCAAAGCAACAGCATCACTCGCCATGCCGGCACATGCAGTCCGAAAAATAAGCCCTTCCTGCTCCCTTTTTATCTGGTGCCCGAATTGACGCCACTTTTCCCGTACTTCATCAGGCAGCTTTTGCGAAACAGCTACATATTTACCGTTCGGCATGTAGACAAGCCCGTCACCGTGAAGCTCGATAATTCCGGTCAGCCGCGGTCCTTTCGACCCGGCTGCATCCTTCTCAATTTGGACGAGCAGCCTTTCGCCCTGGTGAACAAACGCCGAAATAGGGCTGTTCTGCTTCAAGCCCTTTTCTTCATTGGACAGGACGTAGGAAGGCAGCTTGTCACGATGCAAATAACCAGCACGGTTTTCACCAATGTCAATAAACGCGGCATTCATTCCCGGCAGAACCTTCGTAACGATTCCTAAATAGATTCTGCCGACAGCAGACCGCGATTTCGGCTGTTCGATAAATAAGCGATCGATACGGTTCCCTTTTAAAAGCGCAAATCGTTTTTCCCTCACACCATAATTAACAATCAATTTATCCAAAGTTTCTTCCTCACTTTTTCTTTTTGCTCATCCTGTTCAAGTTCGGGGATCCATCCGGATGAAAATCTGTTTAAACCACTTCCTTAACAATTATCCTACTCCTAATACGGATAAAGCAAATCACCAATCCTCGCAGACAGAAGCTTTTCTGAAAAATAAGCATGCAAAAGCTCAGTTTCATCCAATAAACCCTGTTCTTTACCATTTTTTTCGATGATAACCGGGTGCTTACAGCCTCTTTGAAACCGTTCAAGTACGTTTATGATAAGCTCTTCTTCATTTACTTTTAAAGGTTTTAAGCTGCGAAACTCACTGTTTTTCCCATAATGGCGTTCAAGCAAAAATCTCATAAACACGTACTGTTTTTGTTTCCACTCCCCATGAAGAGAGAACAGCAGAAAGCCAACGACGATCCAAACGTTTAAATTGCCTGGTACTGTGAATAATACGATTGCGGTAAAAATGGCGATACCGATAACCGACGCCAACAGCGTTCGTTTATGGGCTAATGGAAATGGATCTCGCAGCGACAGCAACAAAAATACAAGCTTGCCACCGTCTAATGGCCAGATTGGCAGTAAATTAAAAATAACCACCATTAAATTGTAATCGATAAACAGCCAAAACCAATGCTCTGGCAACCAGGCAGCCTTATAGAAAAGAAATGCGAGCAGGGCAAGCCAAATATGCTGTAAAGGGCCAGCCAGGACCACGACCGCTTCTTCCTTAAGCGGACGATTTCCGTGCTCTTCCATCTCCGCTACACCCCCAAATGGAAGAAGCGAAATCCGTGTTATCCGCCAGGAAAAAAAAGAGGCCGCCGCCGCATGCCCCATTTCATGAACAAAAATAATCAGCAGCAGCATGGATAGCTCTATAAAATGTCCGGTCACAACCGCTAACGCGATGATAAGCCACAGCAATGCATGGATATGAACCTGTTTGCACAACGCGATAATTTTATTCAAAGCGGATCACCGGGACGGGATCGACAAAATTATCCCCTTTTTTTATGGCAAAATAAAAGACACCTTTTGAGCCGTCAGTCCCTTGTGAGACTGTTCCGACCGTGGATCCTTTCTCAATAAAATCATATAATTCCACATCAATCTCTTCCAGATTTGCGTACCAGGATTGGCTTGTATCACCATGCTGGATAATCACCGTTTTTCCGAATCCCTCTTTTTCGCCGGCGAAATTTACGAAGCCTTCGTTCATGGCCTGTACCGCCGCTCCAACACCCGTCTCAATCATGACCCCCTGCCCGTTTACATCGAAATCCTCAAGGATTTTCCCTGAGGCCGGCAGCGCATATTCGGAATCTAATTTTTCCGTTTTGTCTTTACCCGAGTCTTCTTTAAAAGGGAGTAGGGCAAGCGGTTTTCCAAATTGCTGTTCATACCATTCCGAGACAGCCGCAAATTGAAAATCATCATTCATGGATTTTTTGACAAAACTGCGGACCGGCTCCAAAGATCCAGCCTCGCTGCGGAAAATGATCGCCATCATTAAAACAAGACAGGCGGAAGCCAATATTTTAAACAGGAAAAATTCCTTGCGGAACAGGGGGTGCTCCCCGTCGCCCCGTCCGCTTTCAAATGAGGAAATTTTCTCAAACCCGTACCGTTCCTCATCTTCAGCCCAAAGCGGATGTACCGGATTATGTTCGGTTAACTTGTCTCTTTCTCTCTTTCTCCTTGCAATCCTTTTTCGAATATCATCGGCTCTGGAACGCATTTTATCCCCACCAATCCCTTACACCAGTTTGTACAAGTGTATGAGTTGTCCGTCACGAGTATGACTTTTCGTCGAGAGATCGTCCCTGAAAGGTTGACTGTTTTGATGATAACCCCCGCGTTTCAATCCTAAATCCGGCTCTATGTAAATAAGTAAATTTCACAATGTAATAAACTAAACCGGAAAAATGAATACTATCTTTTGTTTACATAACTGTTTGTTTTTCAATTAAAGAATTGCTTTATGAAATTCATTCAAATATAAAAAACCGGGACTACCCCCGGTTCGAAAATCAAGATATGAATTTTATATCTACTTTACGCCAAAAAAGCGTTTTAATTTTGAAAAAACACCGTTGTCGGTTTCTTCAAGAGGCTGAAGCGGAACAGACTCGCCTAAAATGCGGCGGGCTATATTCCGATATGCGATTGAAGCTCTGCTGTTCGGATTGAGCACGATTGGTTCACCGTGATTGGAAGCTTTTATCACTTCATCATCATCGGCAACAATGCCAATCAAGTCAATCGATAAATGGGATGTAATTTCATCGACATCGAGCATATCACCATTTTTCATCATATGGCTGCGAATCCTGTTAATGACGAGCTTCGGTGATTCAACGTTTTCTTCTTTCTCGAGCAGCCCGATGATCCTGTCTGCATCGCGGACAGCCGATACTTCCGGAGTGGTTACGACAATTGCCTTATCAGCACCGGCGACAGCGTTTTTATAGCCCTGTTCGATTCCGGCAGGGCAATCGATAACAATATAGTCGTAGTCCTGTTTTAGCTCATCAACAAGCTTCTTCATTTGTTCGGGCTGAACAGCCGATTTGTCACTTGTTTGCGCTGCTGGAAGAAGGTAAAGCTTGTCTTCAAACCGTTTATCTTTAACAAGTGCTTGATGAATCTTGCATCTTCCTTCGACCACATCAACCAGATCATAAATAATCCGGTTTTCCAGTCCCATTACAACATCCAGGTTGCGAAGGCCGATGTCGGTATCAACCAGGCATACACGCTTTCCTTGCAGGGCCAAAGCCGTTCCCAGGTTGGCAGAAGTTGTTGTTTTGCCAACTCCCCCTTTACCGGATGTCACTACTATTGCCTCTCCCATACTATCGTCCCCCTTCCAATCTTGTTAACTCAGGTCTAAGCTGAACTAAAGCTTGCAATCTATCAACAACAATTTGCTGATTTTCATTTATGTATGCGCATTCCATTTCCCGCTTATCCCCTTCCGGATATTGGTCTGGGGCACGATTGATACAATCATTGATCCTCAATTGGGAAGGCTTCATCACCGAAGCGGCAATCACTGCCTGTCCGTTTCCCGACCGTCCTGCATGGGCCATTCCTTTTAAAGCACCCATAACAAAGATATTGCCTCCGGCTGCAACTGTTCCTCCGGGATTGACATCGCCAATCAGCAGTAAATCTCCTGGCACTTCAAGAATTTGGCCAGAGCGGACAATGCTTGTAATCGGAACAATTTCACTGGCGGCTTTTAAGCGGTTTGCCTCTTCAATCGTAATAACATTCGACTGTATTTCTTCGACAACGAGGTTTTTTTTGTGACGGATAAGCTCTTTCATTTCTTCTTTTTGTGTTTCGGTCAAATAGCGGTTGCCCACCTTCACCTTTACGGAGATAAGGTGATTATCCTCATTCCCCCGATAGCTCACGGAAAGCTTTTCGTCCATCTCCCTCTTTAAAGCCTCATAAGAACAAGAATCATCGAGATGAAGCGTTAGCCCGTCCTTTGTTCCTTTGATCGTAACATTTTGCATTTTTTTCATGTCAGCAAGTTCACCTCAATTCGAAAAGCGGAAGCACCTTGATCAGCCCCGACAAGCGCTGGAGGGACTGACGGTGAAGTCGTTCTTTGACTTCATTGGCAGGACCGAAGCGACTCGAGGGGCTAGGCGCTGGAGCTGGACATCGAAACGCCCAACATTTTTTTAAAAACTTTATATCAGTTCTCATGATAGAAAAGATTTCGACAGAATATGCCGAAACTCCTTCTTGCCACTTTTATTTAGAGTAAAAGGTCTAGTGGCACAGAGGCCGATTTTAGCAATTAATCTTTTAAATATTCCGCAAACCTTTCAAACTGCTTTTTCAATGGAAAAGCAGCAATGATCGTGAATGCTAAATTTAACACCAATGTTGGCAGCCATCTTAGAAAAGTAAACATTGAAAAATCGATATTTGTCCGGTTGATTAATAAATTGGCTCCATATACAGAAAGCTCAAGCAGGGCAACTCCGAACAGCGACACAAATGTCATGATAATAATATTCGCATGCAGAACCTTCATTATTCTCGAAACGATATACGCCATGACCGGAAACAGGAACAAATAGATTCCGATAATCTCTGTATAAACAATATCAAAAAGTCCGCCAAAAATCAGCGCATAAATGATTCCATGCTTAACGCTACCATAAATCGTCAAGAAAAACAGAGCAATCATCAAAAAACGCGGTACGAGAATACGCTCACTGTTAAAGATTTCTGCAGGAAGCAATTCTACAAATGTACTTTCAATCACAAAAAAGAACATCAATAAAACAGGAATAAGGAATCTTCTCACAGTTCCTCCTCCTCGCCATCTGCCATGTCCGTTAATTCAGGCCTTGTAATGCTGCGCTTCGCGACCATCACATGCTGAATATCATAAAGGTTTGCGCTTGGCTTCACATAAACGGTTTGGGTGAGGCCAAACTGATCCGGCTTCACGTCAACAACCTTGCCAATCTCAAGCCCGCCCGGAAACACGCCACCAAATCCTGACGAAGTGACAATCTTGTCTTTTTCTATTTTAGCATCAAAAGGGATATTTTTTAATAGAAGCAATTCTTGTTCTTTATCGTAGCCTTCAATCGTTCCGTGGTATGGTTTTTCTCCTTCGCCAAACACCGAAGCCGAAATCCGGTTTGTCGGGTCCATTGAACTCAGCAGCTGCACTGTTGACGATAATCCGTTGACACTTTTCACCTTGCCGATCAGCCCTGTTGCCGTGATAACCGCCATGTCGGGCTCGATTCCATCCGTTTTCCCTTTATTGATAATCAGAAGTTCGTGCCAGCGATCCGGGTTTCTTCCAATTACCGTCGCCTGCTTTGGTTCATAATCCCGCAACGATTCTTTCTTGCCGAGTATTTCATTAAGCTCTTTGTTTTCCTTTTGAAGTTCCTGTACCTCTACTTCAAGCTTAGTCAAATCATCTAGCCGTGCTTTCAATTCCTTGTTTTCATGATATGTATTTTGCAAATCGTGCACATTTTCAAAAAATCCGGCAACATAGTGGGCCGGTCTTGAAACAAGGGATTGCACCCAGCCGGTTGTGTCCTTGATGAACTGCTCCGGCCAGGTTAATTGATCTCTTTCCCTTAAAGAAAATCCAATCAATGCCACGAGAACAATGATACTGACGAGCAGTAAAATCAAACGTTTATTAAAAAAGAACTGTGGCATGACTTACACCTCTACGATCAGCATTAGCGAGAATCCTTCGCTCTTGTTTTAAATAAATGAATATGGTCAAGCGCTTTTCCCGTTCCGATTGCAACACAATCGAGCGGGTTCTCGGCAATTAAGACCGGCATTTTTGTTTCATCGCTTATCACCTTGTCGAGATTTTTCAACAGCGCACCGCCGCCTGTCAAAACAATTCCCCGGTCCATAATATCTGCAGCCAATTCCGGCGGAGTTTTTTCAAGTGTCAGCTTAACAGCGTCAACGATCGAATAAACTGTGTCATGCAAAGCTCTGGCAATCTCTTCAGCAGTTATCTCCATTGTTTTTGGCAAACCGGTTAACAGGTCACGGCCGCGGATTTCCATGTTGCCTATGCCTTCCGGATCTCCGGCTGAGCCTATTTCGAGTTTAATCATTTCAGCAGTTCTCTCACCGATCATTAAATTGTAATTTTTGCGGATATAGTTGATAATCGCATCATCCATCTCATCCCCGGCAATACGAATCGATTGGCTTGTAACGATCCCGCCCAATGAAATGATTGCCACTTCGGTTGTCCCGCCGCCGATATCAACAACCATGCTACCTGTAGGTTCCCAAACAGGCAGGTTGGCACCGATGGCAGCTGCGAACGGTTCCTCTATGGGATAAGCGTCCCGTGCTCCCGCCTGGCGCGTGGCGTCAATGACAGCACGCTCTTCCACAGCAGTAATTCCTGACGGCACACAGATCATTACATATGGCTTTCCGGCAAACCAGCCTTTGTTTTTGGTTGCCTGATTAATGTAATATTTCATCATTGTAGCGGTTGTTTCATAATCAGCAATTACGCCGTCTTTCATTGGCCTTAATGCGACGACATTGCCCGGTGTACGTCCAATCATGTTTTTCGCATCGTTTCCGACCGCCACAATGTGTTTTGTATCTGTTTGCAGCGCGACAACGGAAGGCTCCCTGAGGACGATTCCTTTGCCTTTAACATATACCAGGGTATTCGCTGTGCCCAAATCGATTCCAAGATCTCTTGTCCCAATTCCAAACATAAATTGTATCTCCCTTTCTGATACTTAAGCAAAATGCAAATAAGATGTTTATCCGGTTTTCATTTACCCGCTTATCCTTTATTGTCGAAAGAACGCTGCGAACAAGGGCGAAAAGGCCGGTGCAACGATAGTTTTAACGTTTTAAAATTCACCTGAATGGCGATACTGGATGGTTTACAGTCTTAATCCAGCCTGCAAAAATCATAAACAATATTATAGCTTATCGTCAAATAAAAACCTAGTGTCATAAATACCCTTTTTCTTTGAGGCTGACAAATTTATTTTCTCCGATAATTAAATGATCAAGCATTTCAATGCCGATTATTTTCCCGCATTCGGCGAGGCGCTTTGTGACTTCGATATCCTCCCTGCTCGGTGACGGATCGCCGGAAGGATGGTTATGCACACAAATAATCGATGCTGCCGACCTCCGGAAAGCTTCTTTGAAGTAGGGTAAGAACCCAGCGCCTTTCTTAGTTTCCTAAGTAGGTTTCCGAGAACTCCCCTCCAAACCGTACGTACTCCTCTCAGAGTATACGGCTTTCCATTTATCAATCTAACTTCCCATTGTGAAGGTCATGGTGGCATTTTTCACACATTGCAATTGTTTTGCGATTCCTTGCAATCATGAACTGCTCCCATCGCTTTTTCCCTTTTAGGTTCTTAAGTTTATTGACATGATGCATTTCTAATGGTGTGTTCTCCGCTCCACACCATTCACACTTATCTGCTAAAAGGCGTTCGACAAGGCTTGTCCTGCCACCATATTTTACTGTTTTCGGTTCTATATCAACCTCTTCACTATTTATCCTAGTATTCTTCTCCATTCTTTGGTCAATGAAATATGCAATACGTTTTCCTTCTTTCGTCTCATAACGAATACCAAATTTACCGTTTATTGAAAATTTGTTTATTGTTTTGCTAACGGTACTTTTGTATTTATTTGCATAAGTCTTAATCATGCTAAATTTCATCGTTTGACGTAAGGATTGGAGAACATGTACGTTACTCGCCAATCTGTAGTAATTATACAGTCCTCTTATTTCCGCATTGTATTGTCTTATAATTTCCAAGTCATCGCTGTGGAGTAAATTTGTCCTGTGAATTGGTTTCCACTGATTATTTTTTCCAAGACTTAAGGCACCTAGACTAATGAGTTTTTTGATGTATTTCTCATGGGGGACAAAAAGTTTGGCTTGAAAGTTAAATTTCCTTTTTTGAGTGCCGTTAGGCATTTTCATTGTTTGCCAATCTCTTGCTATTCTTATATCATAACCAAGAAACCTAGCGTTGTTTTTACTGTGAGTGATCAACGTCTTCTCCGCACTTAGTTCAAGTTTTAGTTTTTTTGCGAGAAATTCAGTTAAATCCCGCTTGATTTTTTCTGTTTCTTCTTTACTTGCAATGACACCAATCAGGAAATCATCTGCGTACCTCACATATTTCATTCTACGGTAGTTTGGGTCAAACAGATCTTTGCTATCATTTGTAATTAGCTCTTTATACAGCTGCTTTACTTCATTTGCTCTTTCAGTTCGTGTTTCTTTACCTAATTTTGACCATTCATGTTTATTTTTGTATTTTCGATAGTTAATTTTTGATGCCAAGTTATGATAGACAATATTATGTCTTCTTTTATCACCATTGTTGAATGTTGAAGTATATTCTTCTATGAAGTGGTCTAATTCATTAAGGTAAATATTCGAGAGTATCGGGCTTATAATTCCACCTTGTGGGGTCCCACTAAATGTTTTATGAAAAACCCAATCTTCCACATAACCAGCACGCAAAAATTTCCAAATCAAGTTGATAAATTTTTCATCCTTGATTCTTTTTCTCAAAATGTTAATGAGAGTATGATGGTCGATATTATCAAAGAAACCTTTTATGTCACCTTCAATAAACCACCTGGTGCCTGTGAAGGTATTTTTAATTTGTTTAAGAGCAGTATGACAGCTTCTGTTTGGTCGAAAGGCATGTGAGTTTTCAGAGAAATTAGGTTCATAGATACTTTCAAGAATTCTTTTAGCTACTTCTTGAACTAATTTGTCCTCAAAGGTTGGTAATCCTAATGGTCTTAGTTTCCCATTCTTTTTTGGGATATAGATTCTTCGTGCAGGATTCGGTTGGTATGTCTGATTTCTGAGTTTTTCAATAAGAGCATTTATTCTCTTTAAACTCATTCCATCTATGGTATCCTCATTGATTCCTTTGATGTTGCTACCTTTATTAGGGTAGATTTTGTCATATGCGTCTAGGAAGAACTCAATGTTATAGAGATTTCGATACAGTCGCTGGAAATCATAGTTCTTATCGTTTGTTTTGGAAGTTAGACTGTTTAATACTACTTTCGGATTTCTCATAGAGCCTCACGCTCCTTCCCAATTTTGTATTAAACTCGATAAACTACTCTCCTTCGCCATGTAATAGGCTTTCCCTATCTCGGACTACTACGAGAGCTCCGTTGCCATATTGGATATTCAGACACTATTGTCATAGCCATTATTGGCTTTCCAACTTAGACAATCCCCATTTAGACATTTAGAAACATAGCTTTTCATAGTTTCGGATGTGACTTTCGCTCGTTTCTTCCATATAGAAGTTGGACGAAGTAGTATCACTTCATGTTCCTCGAAGTTTTTAAGGAACATGCATACTTCACATAGCGTTTATCGTTACCTCCCGCTGAGGGTCCCCGTAGTCCTCCTTGAGCTATCATTCAAGCAATTCAGCTTTCATCCTTGTCTATGAATTTCATCTCGCCATTCAGTCGTGCCTTGGTAACTAGACAACTTATGGCTTTGCCAACATGCTACACTCCCCGCTCAGTTTCCCTTACGGATAAGATGGCTAATGATAGGGTATAAATTGTGATATTTCCCTACTGCTTTGCTAAAGCAGATTTTCTAAATGCCCTTATGGGCGCACAACCTCTCTAGGGTGAACGATCGAGGCATTCAAGCTCCCGATAAAGATTGTCTGCCTATGCAGCACCTGGTTTTTTGTATTGAGGTAAAGACAAACAAAATGCTCCTGGGACAGAAATCTCATATCATTCATTAAGAATTTCGCACCGTCCTCAGGGGAGCGGATCACATAACGGTCATCGTAGCAAAGATTGGCGATCCGCCTGCCAAGCTCAACAGCTGCGAGGACCTGGATCGCTTTTGCCGTTCCGATTCCTTTGATAGCTGTAATTTCTTCTAATGAAGCATCCTTTAACAGCCTCAGACCTTCAAAACTGGATAAAACCCTGTTTGCCAGTTGCAGGACAGATTCCTGCTTTGAGCCAGTTCGCAGCAACAGCGCCAGCAGCTCGTGGTTTGACAAGTTTTCCGGGCCATTCTGGACAAAGCGCTCGCGGGGACGTTCATCCGCGGGAAAATCTCTAATCATTAATTCTGTGCTCAAATAAATTCCTCCCTGTTCGCCGATTGTGACGAGGGAGAGCTACCAGGGCAGCAACGAAAATCGCCTAAAACTGCTCGTTAGAAAGCTACAGTCAAATTCCTGTGTTTTTCGGGATGCAGTTGCAGCCACCTAACAA
Source organism: Bacillus sp. V33-4 (assembly GCF_002860225.1). Lineage (NCBI taxonomy): Bacteria > Bacillati > Bacillota > Bacilli > Caryophanales > Bacillaceae > Bacillus > Bacillus sp. V33-4. The sequence goes on along the minus strand of NZ_PGVC01000017.1, from coordinate 19,589 downwards.
AACAGACTTAAAACGGTAATTCGAAGCCTGCCTTTCTTAATTCTCGAACCGTTCTGGAGACCGGCAATCCCATTACGGAAAAAAAATCGCCGCTAATCTCTTTGACAAGCATGCTTCCAAGACCCTGTATTCCATATGAACCTGCCTTATCAAACGGTTCACCGCTGTTTATATACGTTTTGATTTCGTCATCGGTTAACTCCCAAAACGTCACATCGGTTTTTTCATAGAACTTTACGTTTTTTTCATTGCCAATAATCGATACGCCTGTAAAAACAGCATGGGTTTTACCCGATAGCTGCCTTAGCATCGAGACCGCGTCAGCTTCGTCCTCAGGTTTTCCAAGTACTTTTCCTCCAGAGACAACAATCGTATCTGAACCAAGGATAAAAGCAGACGGGAATTTCCTGGCGACAAAGCGAGCTTTTCGATCGGCAAGCTCGGTGACGATCTCCTCCGGACTTAACTCCGGATCATAGCTTTCATCAACATCACTGCCTGAGATTTCGAATTCCAGATGAAGATTTTCAAGGAGTTCTTTTCGCCGTGGAGAAGAAGAGGCTAAAATGAGGCGCTGCATTGAAATCACCTTACCTTCACAATTGCATGATCATTAGAGAGATACAAGCTTATCGTACCAAACTTCCCTGTTTCTAACAATTGAAAAAGAAGAAAATAGGAAGTTTTTCTACTTTTTTTCCGACTTACGCTAATCAACACGGTTTTGCTAGTCTTCCAAAACTAAATTAAGAGCCTGCCAAAAGTATGAGCAGACTCTGATAATTTGTCCTATTTCCCAGAAAATATACTATTCGATTATGATTTACAGAGCATTATAAGCTGCAAGAACAGAAAGCAAACTTTTCTGTAAAGCTTGTTGTGAATCAGTACCTGGAGATTTTCCATAAAGTTGTGCTTGCTGCAAGCCATTTTCCAGTTCAACTTTGAGTGTTTTGATCTGATCATTCTGCAATGTATCAGCAGGAATATTCCGCAATGTTTGTGTGTGTGTATTGACTTTGTCAGTTAGTGCAGCATCCAAGGACTGGGAAAGGGTTGCATGAGTGCCGGCTGTCGCAACATCGGAGTAGACTGAAGCAGTGATCTCGAGCAGCTTTACTTCCCCTTCCGTTAAGCCGCTTGCTTCTTCGCCCCCGATTTCCAGTGGCTTGGCATATATTTTTAATCCTTGTTTCTGCAGATTTATCCCGATGCTTTTTGCAGCCTTAAGGCTGTCAGCCACAGCGAGAAAAAGAAAGGCTTGTCCATTCATTTCAATTATTTTTCCAACAGTCCCCTTCTGCTCGGCTGCTGCCAAAGCTGCTTTTGCCGCATCGGTGGTTGTATAAACGCCTTCCTGAACCACAAATGTTGTTATCGGTGCAACCGAGGCTGTTGCTGTACCTTTGCCAGCCTGTTCCTGCCCGCCCTGGTTCGCTTCTTGTCCAGGTGGAGCATCCTTAACTGCCTGTTCTGTTGCGACCAATTTTAGCATGATGAAGCCAAGGCTCACTCCCAGCAGCACAGCAAAAAAAACAGACCAAAAGAGCGAAGAGAAATCCCTCTTCGAAATTTTCGGGCCTGTCTTTTGTTTAAAGGCGTGCCAGCCACTTTGTTTCTTTTGCTTCGTCATATCTTCAATTGTATATTCCTTTATGTCCTGTTCAAAATCCGGGTCAGGAAGAATCCAATCGAAGCTTTCATCAACCGTCTCCCGCCCGGCCGCTGCTTCTTCGTGTGGAGGTATTTTTGAAAAATCGGCTGGAGCTTTGTTTACATGGCTTGCCTGATCTTGATTTTGCGAATTTTCCTTATAGGGACGGTCACTGCCGTTTATTTTGATCGTAATCGTTTTGCCATTTTCATGCTTGTCCACTGCTTGCTCTCCCTCCAGTCGATGCAGATTTGTTTCATCCTAACATACCGGATAAAAAAAATAACAAGACTTTTGTCGTCTTGTTACTGAATGCTTTCGTCAAATTTTTCGTGAGGCGTCACGGGCAGATGAGCCGGTTCCTCTTTCAATATATTTCTTTTTTTTCGCGCAAACCATTCATATTTAAGGCTGATTATGGTTTGCGTTCTTTTCGGAAAAACGGCTGGTCGGGTCTTTCTTATTCGATTGTTCAGGAGCGGCGAGGGGCGGCAGTTCTTTCTTCAGGTCTTCCAGCCCGGGATAATAATAAGCTGCGATCGTTAATTCAAACTCAAGCAGCCCGGGTGTCTGCTCTACAGAATAGATCTCCTCCGGCGCAGTGAATTGTAATTGTTCCACATTGACGATTCTTTTTAAGCCTTCGATCACTTCAATAAAACTTTCCATCTCAAAGTAAGTATCCGTTTCTCCGGCAATCACTACGGTTGTTTTTTTCATCCCGTTCGGAAGAGCTTCATGACTGGCTTCTTCACTGCGTTTGCTGGTTTGGATATTAGCTTCGCCGGTCTCTTCACCGTCAGCTATATTTTTATTATCCGTTTCGGCGGGCTCGATTTCTTCATCGGTCCCCGGCCCGTTTAGCCTTATTTCTTTTACATATGTATCTGAAATTATTTCTGCCCTCTCAATATCAAGGAGCAATTGATCAAGCATCCGTGTCACCGGCATCCGGCGTTGTAGCTCCATCGTGCTTAACGGAGGTTCTTCATCCATTTGTTCCAATCTTTCTTGGATGATTTTTAATTCGCCTTCCGCCAGATTTAAATCGGATTCTTTTCTTTGCAGTTGTTCATTAAGAGGCAGCAAAAATGCATAATAGCTTCCAAGCGCTATGCCCCCAAACAGCAATAGCACGAGAACGGTGATCAGGATTTGTTTTTTCGTCACTTCTCGATTCACGGGGTCTCTCCCCCTTCTTCCGCGTCGGCACTTCGAGGGCCGGCTGCCTCACTATATGCTTTTTTTAACGCAGGAATATCGAGCTTAACTTCATATTCAGCATAGTATCTTGGCAGATATTCTTTTTTGCCTATTTCTACAAGCTCTTCATCCGATACGCCGGTATTATTATTCAAAACTTCCCAGTCGCCGGCTTTCGTTTCCTTCACGATTGCTTCCTTGACCCAGTCAATGTTTACTAAAGCGTTTAAATAATAGGCAGCCTGACTTTTTGTATCAAATTGGACAACCTGTTGGATTAAATATTCCTGATCAATTGCGAACTCGGTAATAAACCCTCTTTCAGGGAGAAGTCTTGTCAGCTCCTGCAGTAAATAGACGGTATTTACTCGCTGATCGCCAGCCCGGGTAATTGCGGTTTCCAATTTTTCTACTGAATCGACAGATTGGTGATCAGCTAATTTTTTTCCTTCCACCTCAATGATGCCGTTTGTTATGCGGAGCTGATTTTCAATCGATTCCAGATCTTGTTTGCGCGCCTCCAGCTGCCAGTAAAAGACCGCTATCCCAGCTATAAGCACAGCAGCCGCGACAGCCAGCAAAATGGCAGCTGTTTTGTTTCTTGGTTCTTTCTTCGGGAGGAGGTTGATATCTGCGAGCATGTCTAAACCTCCTTCAATCCTAAGCCGAGATTGACGTGAAAGGGAGTTAATAATTTGTCTGGTGATCCTGTTATCGCTCGATTCGTTATTTTCTCCGCCCTCACAGAAAAGCGCTTGTTCAGTTCGGCAAAGATTTCATCGAGCCATGGATGGTCGCCATCGACAATAATCTTTGTGACCTGGCGGCTGCCCTGGTTTAAAGAGTAATGGTAGAAATTCATGACTCGGTCAATTTCCTTGTAAATGTCTTCAAGAGGATTAAGAACCTCGCTCCTGCTGCCAGTCAATTCGAATTGTTCCGTTTTGTAATTCCATGCTGAAGCGTCAATGTCCATCCCGATATGCCTCATAAACACGGGTAAATGGTTCTCAAAAATGCTGACATTTACAGTTTGCAGATCAAACTGGATCATCATCAGGATGTCATTGTTTGCGATGAAATCGAGCTGGTGATACAGCCGGTAAAGAGCAAGGCAGGAAATATCAGCGGCATTAGGCTTCAGCCTTGCACGTTCAAGCAGGTCAACATATTCTTTTACGATTTCTTCAGGGGCCGCAAACAGCAGCAGCTCCTTTTTCTCGCTGTCTTTACCGGAAAGCGGGTAGAAATCAAATACCGCTTCCTCAAATGGGAGGTGAATGCTTGTCCCGAGTTCCATATACAAATAGCCTCTTATTTCATCATCTTTAATATCCGGCGGAATCGACGTTTTTCTAATGACAACAAATGGATCAGGAACGAGAAAACGGACCTGCTTCCTTGAAATTTTCCAATTGGCAACACACTCTTCCATTATCGTTTCAAGCGTTTCAGGATCAATAATCTTCCCGTCCTTGACAATTCCGGGCGGCAAAAACCGCGCTCCCGTTTTCGCTGAAACAGGCGGATTTGCTTGTTTTAATTCGACGAAACGGATGATATGGTCTTTTATCGTCAGGTTGACTGTCCGTGCTTTGCCAAAATGAAAATTCAGTGCCATTGTAAAAACTCCCTAAATAAAAGAATGAATATACCAGTACAGCAATTCTTCACCAAATAAATAAGCTGTCAGGGCGCCAAGCCCGATAAACGGGCCAAACGGGATCGGCTTCTCCTTTTCCAGCTTTCCGGCCATCATTCCGATCAGGCCGAAAACCGCACCAAATAATGTCGCCAAAAAGAACGCCAGGAGCACAACCTTTGTGCCTGTTGCAAAGCCGAGCACCGCAAACAGCTTAACGTCCCCGAAGCCCATTCCACCTTTGCTGACAACCGTAATCAGCAGCAACAAGCCAAAGCCAACTGCCGCTCCCAGAAACGAATCCCACCATGGATCGAGCGGCAAAAAGACCCGTTCCAATAAAAAAATCACTGCAAATACGAGCAGGACTTTATCGGGAATAATCATATACTTTATATCCGTAATAAACACGATCACAACGAGGGAAATGAGTGACCATGCAACAAAAAGCTCGGCCGTCCAGCCCGTCAGCAGCGGCGCTGACACAAACAAAAGCCCTGTTACCAGTTCAACAAATGGATACAGGGGAGAAACAGGAGCTCTGCAGCTCCTGCATTTCCCTCCCTGCAGCAAATATGAGATGACCGGTATCAGTTCGAACCATGACAGCGTCTGCCCGCAATAAGGGCAATGCGACCGCGGCTTTACGATTGACTTATTTAACGGCACCCGCAAGCCGACGACATTGAAGAAGGAGCCAAGGAGGATGCCAAGAGTAAAAACATATAATTGCATCATTTTAGTATTCTAATAATTCCTTTTCTGTCGCCGTAGCGTTTTTATCTCCAACTATCCTGACTGAATTATGATTTTTTAGCTCATAAGAATATTTTCCCGAGGACTGATCTTTTTTCACAGTAACCGTATAAGTATCATTTTTCACATTATCCAAATAATTGTCCAATTCCGTTTTTGTTAATGTCGTTGTTGCTGCAGAAGGATTATTGGAAGTAACATATAATTTCGCTGCATTTACAATCGAAATTCCTTCAGCAACTTTGGCATCATTTTCTGCTTTATTAATAATCCCGCCAATACTTGGCACAGCAATTCCGGCAACAATTCCGAGGATTACGATCACAGCCAAAAGTTCGACTAAAGTGAACCCTTTTTCACTTTTTGCACTTGCTTTGATTCTTTGCCACATCTCCATCTTCCTCTCTTTAGTTTATCACAGTTCGGCAAGGAGACCCCGTCTATAAAGCGGTAGTGTTTAGGCGGGGAGGAATTGCCCTTCTCTCCTTTGAATAAGCCATGTACTCGCTCTTTCAAGCGGTTTGAGTTTCTTATAGCATGCACTCCGGTGGATAACCGTCCCGTCTAACTGACGAAGGTCAAAGTAGCCTGATGTACGTCTTCCAAAAATGAAACAGGCGGAACCTACGAATTCTACTTTGTCAAAAAGCTGGAACCCTTTGACCCATCGCTCTGCCTTGTTTGATTTCCGCTTACCGCCTTTTAAGATGGTCGCTTTGTGAAGCTGGCGGTTATTCTTCCGAACTTGTTTAATGAAGTATGTGTGGTGCGACGGTATGGCAAGCGGGTTCCCGCTGATACATCGTGCGTCCACTAGTATGTGTGGTGCGACGGTATGGCAAGCGGGTTCCCGCTGATACATCGTGCGTCCACTAGATGCGATTTCCCCAGTCCACTTCTAATCCGGGTGTTCTTCGTGATGTAGCCATATGTAATATTCGCACCCTCGAATACTTTCTTTAAACCGTTAAAGATGAACCAACGCATCACAGTCATTTGAGAGGTATCCCTAAGGGTGGCACTCTTACGAGTGAATAAGTGCTCCAATCCATTCTGATGAATATAATGATGGCATGTTTCGCATAGGGTGATGAGGTTGTCCGGACTGTCCCCGCCTGTTTTCCGGCTTTCAATATGATGCACATTCAGGATTTTGTCCCTGGATTTCCCCTTGCAGTGCTGGCATGTGTGCTTGTCACGGAACAATACATATTCCCGGACGTTCCAAAAGCCGAGCTGTTCCCCTTGCTGATACTCTTCTCCTTGGATGCCGGGATTCTTGATTTTTTGGCTGTCAAACTGTGCCACTTCAACTGTTATACTCTTGACAGGCAGGATTCTTCGAACCTTTTCGATGATCCGGATATGGGAATCCACCTTGTGCTGAATGGATGGAGCCAGCCAACCGTCAGGTTTCTTTCGGTTCAAAAATTTAGCCTTCCGATACCGGGTCTTGCGGTTCCGTCTTGCCCTGCGGAACTCCCGCCGGGTGGAGAGCAGGTCTTGGATGTCGGTTCGCAGCTGAACTTCCGCTTCAAATAACACTCCCTTTTCAGTTGTTGCCGATAACCCGATGTGTTTGGTTCCTGCATCAACGCCCAAAGAGACAGGTTGTCTGTATCAACTGGAACCATAGAGTAATTGAATCGTGAAAGGAGTCAGCTTCACGACTTTGGCTTTCTTTTCTGTTAACAATATTCTTGCTTTTCTTGGCTTGCACGGCATCAAAGGCTTGCCGTGCCTGTTAATCACGTACACTAGCATGGTTAGCGTACCTCCTACAATCAATGTATGGAGTCAGTTATCCTTCGCCAATGTTGGAAAGGCTTGTCATGCTTGCAACACCGCCCACAACCCTTTAGGGCTTTTAATCACAAGCGACAGGGCTTACAGCTAGGATTCGCACCATAAGGTGTCATGACCTCTCCAACGTAGTCACACACATTTTATGACTTAGGCTAGTCAACATGGCCTGCATAGTTTTGCAAGCCCCTTCCAATTCGTGAGAATTGGTGGGGGTTATTGATTTACCCCGATTCTTTTGACCTTGCTAATTCAAGTATACTAGAAAAATAGAACAATTAAAGTAATAAATGTTAATATTCTGTCAAAATTTCATTCAACCTGCTGGAATATCTCAAACATCGGTACGATGATCGCAATGACGATAGTGCCAACGAGGGCTGCGAGGATGACGATCATCAACGGTTCGATCAGTGATTTGAGCCGGTCAGTGCTGCTTTCGACTTCCTTTTCATAGAAATCGGCAACCTTGGCAAGCATCGAATCAAGCGCCCCCGTCTCTTCACCGATTGCGATCATTTGCGATACGAGAGGAGGGAACACCCAGTGGGCGCGCATCGGCTCTGTCAGCGACTTTCCCTGTTCAAGGCTGTTGCGCGATTTCCGAATTACTCTTGCGATCACTTCATTTCCGACTATATTCTCGACCATTGACAGCGCCTGCAGGATTGGCACCGAGCTCGCAAATAACGAACTTAACGTCCTCGTCATCCTTGCGAGGGCTGCCTTTTGCAAAATTTTGCCGAACAGCGGCATCTTCAGCACAAAAAAGTCCAAATAGTATTTCGCCTCTTTATTGTTCCTCATCATCACAACAGTCGTAAAAGCGACAATGAACAAGAGAATGACAAGCCACCAAAATCGCAGTATCCATTCACTAGAGTTTAAAACAAACTGCGTAATAGCCGGCAATTCACCACCAAAATCGACAAACATGTCAACAAAGGTCGGGACAACGCTGACAAGCAAAAAAATCACAACCGCAATCGCAATAATTCCAACTGTTATCGGATAGGCAAGCGCCGAAATGATTTTTTGCTTTGTAAAGTGCTGTTTCTCAAAGTGAACCGCAAGCCTTTCAAGCGTATCATCAAGATTTCCGCCTGCTTCTCCGGCTTTAATCATGTTGACAAACATACTTGTAAATATTCTTTTATGCCTGCCGACCGCTTCTGACAACGGGTTACCTTCGCGCAAATCCTGTTCTGCGGCGATTAATGCTTTTTTCAGCGCTTTGCTTTCCGTTTGCTGTGAAAGGATTGCCGTTGCCTCAACGACAGGCACCCCCGCTCTTAGTAGCGTTGAAAACTGCCGCAGGTAAATAACAAAGTCCTGGAGCTTGACGGGATTGCTGATCGTCAGTTCCTTCGTCCAGACCGTCTCCGGAATTTCCGCTATTTCGAGGGTCCTGATCCCGTTTTCCTTAAGCTGGAGAAGGGCTTCCCTTCGCGATCCGGCTGTGACAACGCCAGACTTTTTCCCTTTGCGGTCGCGGCCGCTGTATTTAAAACGAGGCATGTTAGTTCACCTTTTCCTGAATATAAGGGATTGTCGCTTCTCTCGAAACCCGGCCTGACTGAACAAGCTCATGAATACTTGATTCAAGTGTGTTCATGCCATGAGCCTTTGAAGTTTGCATGACATTATTGATTTGGTGGATTTTTTCATTGCGGATCAGATTGCTGATCGCCGGATTATTGATTAAAATTTCAGTCGCAGCCTTCCTGCCTTGTTTATCCGCAGTCGGAAACAGCCGCTGCGATATGATCGAGACAAGCACAGTAGCAAGCTGGATGCGGATTTGCGGCTGCTGGGCCGGCGGAAAAACATCGATAATCCGGTTTATTGTTGCTGAGGCACTTGAAGTATGGAGCGTACCCAAAACTAAATGGCCGGTTTCTGCAGCGGTTATCGCCGTTTGGATCGTTTCAAGGTCGCGCATCTCTCCGACAAGAATAACGTCAGGATCCTGGCGGAGTGCTGCCCGCAGACCATTGGCAAAGTTGTTCGTATCAAAGCCGACCTCGCGCTGATCGATAATGCATCCACCATGCTTGTGCAAATATTCGATCGGGTCCTCAAGCGTGATGACATGCTTGCGCATTGTTTGATTCATGTAATGGATCATTGCTGCAAGCGTCGTCGACTTTCCGCTTCCGGTCGGCCCCGTGACAAGGACCAATCCATGCGGTTTTCCAGCGATTCCTTTCAGTACCCCGGGCAATTCCAGCTCATCCAAGGAAGGAATCGCTGTTGGGACAATCCTAACCGCCATCGCTACGCACGATCTTTGCAAATAGGCATTGACCCTGAATCTGGACACTCCGGGAATACCGTATGAAAAATCCAGCTCACCTTTTTCTTTAAACTGATTCCACATATTTTCAGGAATCAATTCTTTGGCCATCCCTTCCGTATCTGCGGGCATGAGGGAGTCCTTCCCATACCGCTTCAATTCTCCATTGATTCTCATTACCGGAGGGACGCCAACCGTAATATGAATATCCGAGGCTTTTAATTCAAAGCCGGCTCTAAGCAAAGTATCGACTCTATTTTTCATCGCATTCGCACTCCTAATCAGGAATTGCCATTCGCAAAACTTCCTCTGTTGTTGTGATGCCCTGCTTGACTTTTAAAAGGCCGTCATCGATTAAAAAAATCGTTTTTGCTTTGATGGCCAGTTCACGCATTTTTGAAAACGATTCACCGTTCATAACAACCTTTCGCATCTCATCATTGACAACTAGTACTTCATGAATGGCGATTCTTCCTTTATATCCGCTCATATTGCAGGAAGAGCAGCCCTTACCTCTCCATACCTGATCAATGCTGAGGCCGCGTTTTGCAAAGATCTCCACTTCGCGCTGGCTTGGCTCGTGCACTTCAGCACAGTCCCTGCAAACCTTCCTGATCAAACGCTGCGCAACGATGCCGCTGATTGAGGATGCAACAAGAAAGGGCTCAACGCCCATATCGAGAAGCCTTGTGATCGAACCAATTGAATCATTTGTATGCAATGTGCTGAGTACAAGGTGGCCGGTTAAGGAAGCCCTGACCGCCACTTCGGCCGTTTCTTTATCACGAATTTCCCCAACCATAATAATGTTCGGGTCCTGGCGCAAGATAGCGCGCAGCCCTTTCGCAAACGTCATGCCAATATTCGGGTTTACCTGGATTTGATTAATGCCCTCGAGCTGGTACTCAACCGGATCTTCAACCGTGATAATGTTAACTTCTTCGTGATTGAGGCGATTTAAGGCGGCATAAAGGGTCGACGATTTCCCGGACCCAGTTGGGCCGGTAATGAGAATAATCCCGGTCGGTTTTTCAATCATCCCGGTAAATCTCGCCAGGTTGATTTTATTAAAGCCAAGCTTCTCGATATCATTTAAGGTACTGCCCAAATCGAGGAGGCGCAGGACAATTTTTTCGCCATACACGGTTGGCAGGGTTGAAATCCGCACATCAACCGGATGGAAATCGAGGTTGATTTTCATTCGCCCGTCCTGGGGAATGCGCTGCTCTGTAATATCCAATTTGGACAGGATTTTAATCCTTGCTGTCAGAACGCTTTGCATATGCTTTGGCAAGACCCGCTCCGTCCTTAGCACTCCATCAACCCTGTAACGAACAGCTACTTTTGTTTCCTGCGGATCGAAATGGATATCGCTGGCTTTAAGCGTTGCTGCGCTGGCCAATATTTGGTTGACGAGCCGGGCAACCGGGGAGTCCTGATCTACCAATTTCTCCTCTTCAACATTCGCCTCGGTGGATGAATTATTGAGCAGCTCCTCAAAGCCTTCATCCATGTCATAGTACTTATTGATCGAACGGAGAATATCATCCTTTGATGCAATTGCCGTATCAATCTGGAAGCCGGTTGATAGCCGCAAGTCATCAATCGTATAAAAATCCATCGGGTCTGCCATCGCAATAAAAAGCTTTTCCCCGTCTTTTTTCAACGGAATAATTAAGTTGCGAATCGCCATTTCTTTCGGAACAATGCTAAATAGCTTTGGATCAAACGGATAACGGTATAAACTGACATGGGGAATGCCGAGTTGAAATTCAAGCACTTCGATCAACTGCTGTTCGGTAATATACCCGCGCTCCAGCAAGGCATCGCCAAGCTTTTGACCCATGCTTTTTTCACCGAGTGCGGTTTGCAGCTGAGCTTCGGAAAGCAGGCCCGATTCTACCAGCAAGTCACCGAGCCGTTTTCGTGTCTGCTTAATCGTCATTCTTCCTTCACCTCCCTTATTCTTTACGATGCTGCCTGCCACATATGAACTTGTTTATTTTATCGGTTGGGTCGGCTGTCCCGATAAATCGCTTTCCGTCCCGCTGTTTTGCGGCGCTGCGGGCTTAACAGCTTGTCCGCTTCCATCCCCTGCTGCAGAAGACTCGGCCGCGCCTTGACCACTGTTAGCGGGAACACCAGGCGCTTCTCCCAAATTACTTTCCGGCAAGCTTTCCGTATCGCCCGCTAGCGACTCCTGAGATTCCGCAATGATTAAACTTCGCAGCATCACTTTGTGAACCGGCGCATAAAAGTCTTCCGCTACCAGCTCTTCCTTGACGATTTTTCCATTTGGGCCAGAAACGGTCCGATACACCTTGACAACGGTTCCATCCTTTCCTTCAACGAGCGTTTCCGTTTCTCCAAACGAAAGCTGGGCGCTGTATTGAACAATCGTTTTCGGCTTAAAAGTTTGCTTGTCTTCAATTTTCACCGTGTAATCATCTGAAAATTGGGACCCTTTTAATGACACGTGCAAAGATGTTCCGATCATTTTAAACTGTAACTGGTAAACAAGGTCATTTGGGTTGTTAAAAACGAAATCCATATTCCTTTCCAAATCGATTTTCGCTTCATAGCCTGCCTCTGCAAGTGGCGGAAGCTCCCTGCCGATATGGCGCTCACTAATTGAAAAATTCGTCGGCAGAACGGTTTTGTATATCGCAGTCGCGACCAGGCTTAATGCCTCTGCATTCCATTCTGAGGAGTTGCTTCCGTCCACCGTTTTTAAAATCGAAACGGATGAGTTTGTCGCAATTTCAATCGTCGAAAATTGTTCCGTCCACAACCGCATTTGTTCGAGCTGCGACTCGCCTGAGATCATTGCTTCTGAAATGACTTCACTTGTTCCAGTTTCGGGCAAATAGCTGTTAAGCTTAAAACTGTGGCCGCCTCCTTCAAGCATGGCAGCAAGTAATAGTAAATCGGCTTCTAGCCTGGATATATCAAGCGTCCCGGTATCCATTTCGTTAACACCAAGCGTTAACAATAATTCTGCTAACGATCCTTCATCTATTTGCACAATGAGATTGCTTCTTTTTCCCGATTGTGCCAGATTAACAGATTCCTCAAGCTCGAAATCGAACATCTTTAAATCTGCCTCAGCCGCTTTTTCCCGATAATGAAGGCTAATTTTTGTGTTTTCTTCCCACTGTGTCTGCGCTAACGACAGTTTCTTGATTGCTTCCTGGCTTGTGACTCCTGAAAGTTGAACTCCGGCAATCTCCGTATGTGCTCCGAATCGCTCAGGCCCGGAGAACACCATATCGACAGCGTTCGCTCCATAATGGGAAAAGCTGAAAATATAAGCGGTACAAAAAAGAAGGGTAAAAAACAACTTGGCTGTTGCTGAGTTCCGCTTCATTGGCTTTCCCCTTTGATCAAGTCGTTTTCTTTTTTATCAAAAAGCAACTCTTCCATTTCCGCCATATAGGAAACGGCTGGAATTTCTTTACTAACATCTATTGCATCCAGTTTCGCTTCTCTGACGTTAAGAAATTCATGATCGCCTTCCAGTTCTTCTCTGCTCGCACCCGCCTCTTTAAAAGCAGGAATGCTGCTCCAATCCGCAATTTTATCATGATCCTCTTTTACCCTCTGTTCCAGGGGTTCAGTGCCGGGTAAAGCTGGGATGCCTGGATCATTCGTTTCTTGCTTGTATTGTTCTCTTGTATGTACGCGTTCGGAAAAAGGTTGTTTCCCTTTGTCATGAGCGGCGGCGCTCTTAAAAATCAATGATTGCAACTTGTTGGCCCCTATATAAGCGAATATCCCGATCATGCTTGCTAAAGCGAGTGCTGTTTGCCACAGTTCAAATGCGTTGTTCAAAAATAAACCAAGCAGAGCCAGCAAAAACGCTGCTAAGATCACCGTCATTTTACCCTTGTGTGATAATCCGAGCGGCAAAAAATAAATGATTGGCATCAAGATAATCAGAGATACGAGCGCTAATAGAAAATTGGTCATCGATTCACCCCTTTTTATGCGTACAAAGACTCTATTAAATTTTTCCTATAATTCACTTAATTCTTGTTAAAACTGCTTAAATCGACTATTTCAGACAAATATATCCTTTAAATATTGTATAATAATAAAAGATATTTTGAAAGAAGGGGAATGGATGAACTTTAAAAAAATCATGATAGATTCAAAAGGTTTCACTTTAATAGAAGTTCTTGCATCCTTAACGATTCTTGGCATTATTTTAATAGGTTCCATGCAGTTTTTTAGCCAGGCATACGGCTATACGACGTTAAACCAAAAAAAGACCGCTGCGATCAATGTAGCGCGCAATGCACTGATGTTTATCGAAAACGAGAACTTTATTGAAATAAGAAAAAGCTTTGAAGACAACCGCGACGAAACGTTTACTATTCTCATTTGCGACGATACATATGAAAAATTTACAGAGGCACAAAGTCCCAGACCCGGGTGTAAACCAATCATGGTCAACAATATCGAATATGATGTAACCGTTTCTCATTCAGACGAACAAAAGAGCGATTATGAAAGGCGTTTTATTCCGATTACCGTCCGCGTTGAATGGGCTGCAGGAGGCAACGCGAAGGAAACTGAAATTGAAGGAGTTATCAAAAGTGAAGATATCCGATGAAAGAGGGTTCACTTTATACGAATTGCTTGCCGTATTAGCGATTTCTTTCATTATTTTGCCTGTCATTTATGGAGTCTTTTCATCGGGAATTAAGCTGTACAACAAGATTCAAGTTGAAAGCCAGCTACGGGATGATGCCGATTACACGGCAACGATGGTGATGAATAGCTTTTATTCGTTTCCGTTTGATTATGTGAAAGACTGCGGCGACAACTGTATTGAGCTTGTTGATGGGACATATACAGAGATCGCAAAAGCCGGAAGCAGGGAAAATGTATTTTACTCGGTCGATCAACAGGCAAAATACAATGACAGTTTACCAGCTCCAGAGAATCCGATAATGATAAAACTTATTGAAAAGGCTGGCAGGCAAATAATTGTGGTAAACGGAAGCCCGATTGAATCGGCCGCAGATTTCAGTAAATCCTCGATCTCTTTTTCATGCAAAGAATATATCGACTCAGCCAAAACTGCATGCGAAAAAGGAGTTATTAGCCTCGATTTGATCTTGGATCATGACAGACTCAGCAAACCACTAAATTTACAAAGTGAGTTTGGATTTTAAGGGGGAAAAACATGGCAAAGAACGAAGCCGGTAATACACTGATCACAGTCTTGCTTGTTTCCCTCGTTTTTACGATTCTAGGATTATCGATTGTTGCCGCTTCGATTGGCGGGTCAAAGCGGGTTGAAACGCGGGAAAGCGACCTGAATTTAACGTATGGTTCTGTCAAGGTCATCGAAAAGATGGTGGCCGATGTAGCCGCTTCGACAGATATGATAGAGTTGGACAGAGATCCTATTGGAGATATCGATAACGAACTGCAGAAAGAATTGCTAAAGCTCATAAAAAAGTACGAAGATGAACCATTTATTGACTGTTTAACGATCATTGATGTCAGCCGGTCACCTGCAAATAATCTTAATCCTTCCTGTCCAGCCATGGCAGCACTCGATAGTCATTTTGCGATTGAAACAGAAAAAGACTTTACGAGGGCATATGAAATGATCCTGACTACGAAAAATCCCGCAGAAACCGAAGGAGAAGTGGCAAGAACGCTAAGAAAACGAATTATTCTTTCACCGCTGCCAAGCTTTCTGAAATACGCCGTCGGTTCTGATGCAGACGGGAAAGACAAGGGATTGTTTTTGAACGGCTCTGCCAATATAGTTGGAAATGTCTATGCAAACGAGCTATTGATTGATAAAGAAGCGAACTACCAAAATCGGGATCAAACATGGTCGAGGCAATCAACGCCGCTAACATCTATAAATGGAGATTTTTACAGCAGTACGGCAAATCTTTTGCCACTCATCAAACCAGAAAATTTCTACAAAAAAGCGGAGCCCGAGCTCAAGCATGACAGCCAGTTTGTCAATATTCATTTTGACCATACCTTCACCGACAGGACAAATGAGATGCTGAAAAACAGTTCGCTGCAGGCGAGGCGTACCGCTGAGGGCTCAGCCTTTACAGACGATTTACGGGCTGTTATCAAAAATTTTCAGATATTGACTACAAATATAGCTGACGACGGCAAGGTCGAAAAGGTTGAGAAACAATCCAATCCGCTTTCATTGCTGGGAGAGTCGATTGAACCTCTTGAAGAAAGCTATCGCATCGAAGCGCGGGAGAAACCGCTGGTATTTAAAGAAGACATAAAGATGAGCGGAGATGTCGTTGTTATCAGCGCAAACGCTCCGGTCACATTCGAAGGAAAACTCGTCGTTTCCGGTGATCTTTACTTAGTCAGCTACAAAGATCTTATCCTGCTCGATGATGTCTATGTTGCAGGCGATATTCACATCATTAATCTTGACGGCAGGCTCGCAGCCGAGAAAATGATCGTTTCGTCCGATTCAATCACGATTGAATCATCTGCGGAAAACAGCAAGGATATAGATGCTAAAGGAGTAACACTGAACGGGGACATGATTTCCGGAAAAGATCTTTGTGTAAAGGCGGTCGATACGGCGATCCAATTTAACAACAATATCGTTGTCAATAACGCAATAAGGATCAGCGGAGATGAAACTGATAAAGGCGGGGAAGATGACGAAGTAGTGTTTGATTCGGTTATTTATGGCGGCGACACGGCCCATTTATCGAACGTCAATATTTTAGGTGCTGAAGATAATAAAAAACATCTCATCCTTTTCGTGAAAAACGAGCTGTTGATTACAAGGATGAATGAGTTTAATAATTTTAAAAATACCCGCGAAAGCGCGCCTCCTTATTTGCCCGGTGAAGACAAGGATATCCAGCCTCTTAAAGCCTTTTTTTACACTGACAACAAGGCAGAGCTTTATGGGGTGGGATCTCTTTTCTATATCAATGGCGGCATTTTCGCCAGAGAAAAGCTCGAAATAAATGCTGTCCGTGGAAAAGTGAAATCGATTGAACGGTTAAGATTCACCGACCAGGACGGTCACTTGTCGAGATTTATCGTCGACTATAATCAGGATGTTCTATTAGAACGGATTGATGCATTGCCGATTGTCGAGAAGCTGCAAATTTTCTCCGACGAGCTGATAATTGACTAATTTAACAGCAAAAAGCTGGCTCTCATTGAGCCAGCTTTTTTACCAGCGTCCCGCTCCCGCCGGGCCGCCATTTCCGTAGTCGCCAGCGGCCGTCACTTCAAATAATGCTGAAGCATCGGGCTTTTTACCGGTCCGCTGTGCTTCTGCCCGCGCCATTACGTTTGAGTAACCGATCTCTTTGCCGACTAAATACCATGTCCCGTTTTCAAGAACCGCCGTCACTTTATTACCCATTTCGGATGTTACGAGCTCGATGCTTTTCGCGGTCGCATTGTCTGGATTAAAGATAAGCAAATCGGTCACAGCGATTTTTTCATTTAAGCCGATTTTAAAGACCGCTTTCCTGAACTTCAGCTCTTCAAGGGCAATATACGGGTCCTTGACTGTAATCGGCACCATCAAAGTAATACCGGAACCGTCCTTCGTACGAATCACAAGCATAGTCCTGCCTTCCGATCGTCCAATAAGGCGGTGATCCCCGGAAAAGTCTGCAATCGAACGATCCGCTATCTCGGTCTTCAGCTCCTGATTGTATGCGTCTGCTGGCTCAATATTGATGTTGAAGGCGATTGTTTTACCCGTTTCAATTTCGATAGGATTTGGATCGACATTGATCGCATTAATCCGTTTTTGAATAGTGATTGTTTTTATCACTTGATAACCTGGTATCGCCAGGCCGCCTTCTGCCTTTACTTTTACCGAGTTCAGTCCAGGAGCTGTAATCGGTATTGTATCCTGTGGAGAAAATTCAGTCCAGGCTGTACTGCTGTTCTTATTTTCAATGGAATAATAATACTTGGAGCCTTTGCCGGCAACTAAATGCACTAAATTCATATTCAGATTTTCATAGCTGGTCATTCCGTCTTCATAGATTCTGCCTGAATCGATTCCTGTCAATCGATAGTCCGGGGTCAAATACATATTCACCTTTTCGTTGTCAAAATAAGTTATTTCAACGATCCTGTTTGTTTCACCGGGCTTAAAAATCATGTCCTTGATTGGTTTATTTTTTAATCCGTAGTCGTTCGGAAACTCGGTTATACCAAGTCTTCTCCCATTTTGCGACAGGTCTGTCTTTGTAACAATCCCCGCCACATCGCCATCATAAGCATTGGCAGGGAACTCATGAAGCCTGACCTTCATATTAATTATCTGATTGGAGGCGGTAATTGTAGTCCTCTGCTCCCCAAATCGACTATCGGTATACTGCAGGTGGGCAAGCGGCATCTTTACATTGCTGACAGCCCAGTCTGCCTTTAGATCCAGTACTGCCAGCAATTTCCCTGGTCTAAAAGAGCCGTTGCTGTAGCTGATATTGTCTGGAAGGCTGATTCGGGCCGCCAGTCTCCCCTCAAATGTAGAGATCTCGACTCCTTCTGACGGAATCACTGATATGCCATCAGGGAGCGGCTGAATCAATTTGATATTGTTTAACGATCCGCTAACAGTACGATCTACCAAACCGGTCGGCTCCAAAGAATACTCAACCTTAAACTCGTTCATTTTGTCTGTTGATCCCGATACCTTGACTAGATGATCCGGAGGATTGACCGCGCCGGTTATATCCATCATTCCTTTGAAACTAGGGGGTGCATCAGCTTTGACTTCTATCGTAACTGCAGGATGCGGAACGACAACGACTTCCCCTGAAAGATTGGTATATTTAAGTTTTATATTATCGAACGTATAGGTTCCTATTTCCGAAAAGCCCAGTGGCAATGAAAGGTCGATCGGCTGGGGCGTGCCCTGATTGACCGGGTAATTAAAATTGAATCTCAAGCTTGCCAGATTTCCTTCAACCCGGGCATTGGAACCTTCCGGGACGCTGACTTTGCCGGTAAACTTGCCAATGTCAACAAGCACCTCCCCGCTGATTGCAGGAGTGTCAATATCCGCCGATATATCCTGAAATACAGGTGCGATCGTTTCCTGCGAAGCTTGTCTTGCTGTCACTCCTGTAATTGACGAAAGCTTGCGTAAATAGCCAATATCCACCTCTGAATGATCTCCAAAGCCGATTGAAAAAAGTTTAATATTTTGTTTAGCCAGGTTTTGCGCCGCATTGAGGCCATGCCTTCTTATCGCGTTGACAGCTTTACCCTTCCCCGGCCTCAAATCATAGTCAATTCCCTTCGCTTCAAAAAAAGCTTTATAACCAGTGTATGGTTTCTGGCCGTACAGTTCATAGTTTATGGTTACTTCCTCAGTAATCCTGTTGTCGGTTTCCCAGCAAAACCAGTCAAAAATGTAACACTTTTTTTCATTATACGTCACCGTTTCCCGCGAACTTGAAACAGTCGGTTCCCCGTCTGTCATAAAAATAATGTACTTATTGTTGCTGCTGCCACTGAGCATTTCCATGGCACTTTCAAATGACTGGGTGTAGTTCGTTCCGCCATCTGCCGTTAAACTTTGCGCCGTCTCATTGATAAGTTCAAGGCTTTCATGCGGATTATTTGGAGAAAAATAAACAATTTTGCCCAATTCAACAGCACTGCTGAAAGGAATGAATCCAAAACGGTCATTCGGTCCCGCTTGCTCTTTAAAAAAGCGGACTGCTTCATCCATTGCATTTTTTGCACTTTGGAACTTGGCGGGATTGCGGCCGGCTTCATTCATTGAACCGGATTTATCAAAAATAAACACGACATCAATCGGATCCCGGTTCGCGTTTGTTGTACTGCCTTTAGGGATTAAGTGCACATCCAGGCTGCCGTTTGCATTGCTGGATTGCGGTTTAACAATTTCAGCCTGTGAAGAAATAACTTGATAGTCAATAGACGGACTGTTGTCAACGTTTGCAGCTGCAGGGTTTGAAAGATTTGAAATAAATATTAAGATCATTGCCATAACAATCGTGAAAATGTTAGCGTTCCTCATTTAATTCTCCTCTTCCAATTCCGTCTTTTTTCCTATCGATCTTTTCTATTATTATACCAATTTACCTATCTGTGCCAATAAAAAGTCATATACTTTTTGTAATAATTTCTGTACAGGAATCTACTTGTTTGTGATTTTGTAGAGTAGAAAACAGGAATTAGATATTGTCTTCTTGTCCTCGGGTTTCAGGGTGTTC